>DTXA01000373.1 GCA_012962735.1 Candidatus Latescibacterota bacterium | reverse complement strand
TGGGCTCCATGGAGTAGGGGTTTCGGTGGTGAACGCCCTATCGGAGTGGTGCGAGGTGGAGGTATACAGGGATGGGAGGGGATATCGGCAGTGCTATCACAGGGGCTTTCCCGACGCGGATATGGAGGAGATCGGACCTTCGGACCGGAAGGGGACATTTGTGCGGTTTAAGCCCGACCCGGAGATATTCGGGCATACCGGGTTCAGTTTCGAGGATATATCCCGGATGCTCCGGGAACAGGCTTTTCTAAACAGGGGGACGACCTTCCGCATAAGGGACGAGCGCACCGGTAGGGAGGAAGTGTCCCGGTATGACGGGGGTATAGTCGCCTTCGTGGAGTTCTTAGATGAGAACCGACGGTCCCTGCACAGGCCTCCTATCTATATCTCCGGTAGGAAGGGAGATGTGGAGGTGGAGGTCGCCCTCCAGTACAACGATTCCTATGTGGAGAACATATACACCTACGTGAACAACGTCCACACTACCGAGGGCGGCACCCATCTGGTGGGATTCAAGACGGCCTTGACCCGAACTTTGAACCAGTACGCGAAGGCGCACGGCCTTTTGAAGGATATGTCGCTGTCAGGGGAGGATGTGAGGGAAGGGCTTACGGCAGTTTTGAGCGTGAAGGTCCCCGACCCACAGTTCGAAGGGCAGACGAAGACCAAACTGGGGAACAGCGAGGTCAGGGGGATAGTGGATTCTATATTCGGGGAGGGACTGGCAGAGTTTCTGGAGGAGAACCCGGATGTGGCCAAGGCTATCATTGCCAAGGCCGTGGAGGCGGCCAGGGCCCGGGAGGCTGCCCGGAAGGCCCGGGAGCTCACGAGGCGCAAGAGCGCCCTCGACAGCGCCAGCCTCCCGGGGAAGCTTGCCGACTGTTCCACCCGGGACCCCGAGAAGACCGAGATATTCTTGGTTGAGGGGGACTCGGCGGCTGGTTCCGCCAAGCAGGGCAGGGATAGAAGATTCCAGGCCATACTTCCGCTTTGGGGGAAGCCTTTGAACGCCGAGAAGGCCAGGGTGGACAAGGTGCTGAAGAACGATAAGCTCCAGCCCGTAATAGCGGCCTTGGGCATCGGGGTCGGAGAGGGGTGCAACATATCTAAGTTAAGGTATGGTAAGGTTATCATTATGGCGGATGCTGACATAGACGGGTCTCATATAAGGGCTCTCATCCTCACCTTCTTCTTCCGGTATATGAGGCCTCTGATAGAGAGGGGGTTCGTGTACATAGCTCAGCCGCCGTTGTACCTGATAAGGAAGGGGAAGGTGGAGAGGTATGTGTACAGTGAGGAGGAGAAGGATAGGGTCCTGGAGGAACTCGGAGGGGATAAGGGAATCACTATACAGAGGTATAAGGGCCTCGGCGAGATGAACCCAGAACAGCTCTGGAAGACCACTATGAACCCCGAGACCAGGGTCCTCCGCCAGGTAGTCTTAGAGGACGGGATAGAGGCGGATAGGGTTGTGACAATGCTTTTGGGGGACGAGGTGGAGCCGAGGAGGAAGTTCATAGAGGAGAACGCGAGGTTTGCGGAACTGGACATCGTGTAAGTCGTCTAAGGGTCCGAAGTCCAAGGTCCTTTAAAAGGGGGTCTTGAGCGTTATGCGGCAGGAGATCGTTCCGGTTTACATGGAGGAAGAGCTTAAGAAGTCGTATCTCGACTATGCTATGAGCGTGATCGTCTCCCGGGCTCTGCCGGACGTGCGGGATGGGCTTAAGCCTTCTCAGAGGCGGATTCTAGTGGCCTTGCACGATCTGGGCCTGGAGCCGGGGAAGCCGTACAGGAAGTGCGCCAAGATAGCCGGGGATACATCCGGGAATTACCACCCCCACGGGGAAGCGGTGGTCTATCCCACATTGGTCAGGATGGCTCAGGATTTCAATATGAGGTATCCCCTCGTGGATGGGCAGGGGAACTTCGGGTCAATAGACGGGGACCCCCCTGCAGCTATGCGGTACACGGAGGCCAGGCTTTCGCCTGTGGCGATGGAGATGCTGGCGGACATAGACAAGGATACGGTGAACTTCGTGCCCAATTACGACGGGACACGCAAGGAGCCGGAGGTCCTGCCGGGTCGTTTCCCGAACCTTTTGTGCAACGGGTGTTCTGGGATAGCCGTGGGGATGGCGACCAACATCCCACCCCACAATCTCTCCGAGGTGGTCGACGCCTTAATGGCCCTCATAGAGGATCCAGAGCTGGACTTAGACGGGATTATGCGATACATCAAGGGGCCGGACTTCCCAACGGGGGGTATAATTTACGGATTGAAGGGCATTAGGGAGGCCTATAGGACGGGGAGGGGACACATACTGGTTAGGGCCAGGGCGAGGGTGGAGAGGTCCAAGGGGAGGACAAGGATAGTGATAACCGAGATACCGTATACTGTGCGCAAGGCGGAGCTTTTGGGAAGGATAGCCGCCTTAGTGAGGGAGAAGAAGATAGATGGGGTGGCGGACCTCAGGGACGAGTCGGACAGGGAGGGCCTTCGTATAGTGCTGGAGCTGTTCAAAGACGCCATTCCGGAGGTCACCCTGAACCAACTCTACAAGCACACCTCCCTCCAGATGACGTTTGGGGTGTTGATGTTGGCCCTAGTGGACGGAGTGCCCAGGATACTTGGTATCAGGGAGCTTATGGAGCACTTCTTAGCTCACAGGCACGAGGTGCTTGTGCACAGGACGAGGTTCGAGTTGGAGAGGGTCCAGCATCAGGCTCACCTCCTCGAGGGCTTCCGGAGGGTGTTGGAAGACCTGGACCGGGCGATAGGGCTGATCAGGGCTTCGGAGGGCCCTGAGGCGGCCCGGAGGGCTTTGATGGAGGAGTTCGGGCTTTCCGAGGAGCAGGCGAGGGCTGTACTTGATATGCGCCTCCATCGGTTGACCGGTATGGAGAGGGATAAGGTGGAGAGGGAGTATCTCGAAAGCATCAAGAGGATATCCCAGCTTGAGGGGATATTGGCGAGCCGTGAGCTCAGGATGCGAATCATAGCCGATGAGCTCGGAGAGCTTAAGAAGAGGTTCGGCGATCCCCGCCGAACCGAGATCGTCCTCGAGGAGGCCGAGGAGATCGGGGTGGAGGACCTGATAGCGGACGAGGATGTGGTGGTCACGATCTCCCACAAGGGGTACATCAAGCGGATCCCTCTGGATACCTATCGTAGACAGCGCAGGGGAGGACGGGGCGTGATGGGCGTGGGGTTGAAGGACGAGGACTTCGTCAGATTCCTCTTCGTGGCCTCGGCCCACAGCTACCTCGGTTTTCTTACCGACAGGGGCACCGCCTATTGGGTGAGGGTTTACGAGCTTCCCGAGGGGACCAGGGCTTCCCGAGGGAAGCCGCTTTCGCAATTGCTCTCCCTGAGGGAGGGGGAGTCGGTGGCCCAGGTGGTCCCGGTTAGGGACTTCGGCGAGGATAGCTATCTTTTCACGGTCACCAGGTTGGGTATGGTTAAGCGGACGGCGCTTTCGGAGTTTCGGAGTCCCCGGAGGACCGGGGTTGTAGCTGTGGTCGTGGAGAAGGGGGATCGCTTGATCGGTGCGAGCGTCACGGACGGGAGGGGTGAGGTGTTGTTAGCCACCCGGAGGGGGCAGGCGGTCAGGTTCCCGGAGGATGAGGTGCGGCCTATGGGCCGGCAGGCCCGGGGCGTGGTCGGGGTGCGGCTGGAGGGGGGGGATGAGGTGATGGGGATGGTGGCACTCCGTGGGGCGAAGTTTCTGATGAGCGTGAGCAGCCGTGGGTTCGGGAAGCGCACGCCCTTAGAGGAGTACCGCAGGACGCACAGAGGTGGGAAAGGCGTGCTCCTGATGCGGCTTTCGGATAAGACTGGGGACCTGGTGGCGGTGAAAGGGGTGAACGATCGGGACGAGCTTATAGCGATCACCCAGAAGGGGGTTTTAATCCGGATTTCGGTGCGGGATGTGCGGGCTATGGGCAGGGTGACGCAAGGGGTTCGGCTGATAGATTTGGGTCCCGAGGACTGTGTGATGGACGTCGAGTGCCTGGCCCGAGATGTGGATGATAGAGTTTCCGACCGGATAAGCTTGGATGCCCTGGAGGCGGCCTGATGCACTATTTAGTGTATAATTTCGCACTGATATGTGTGATCGCCTCAGTCCGGGCGGAGGAGGCTCCGGTGGATTCTGCCTCGGAGGCCCGGAAGCATTACAGTTGGGCTGTTCAGTACGAAAGGGGCAGCCTTTGGAAGGACGCACTGGTCCAGTACGGGAAGGCAGTTGCCCTCGATCCGAATAACGCCCGGTACTATTGTGCCCTCGGAAAGCTCTTGTACAGGCTGAAGCGGGTCCCAGAGGCGAAGGTTGCATTCCTCAGGGCGGTGGATGCCGATTCTTCCTATATTCAGGCCTACTATGGTCTGGCCAGGATATACCACTCGGACGCTAAGTACGATTCGGTTATGATTCTGTACCGCAAGATCCTCGAATTAGACCCGGCGCGGAAGGAGGTCCGGAGGAGATTAGCGGAGTTGTACCGGTATAAGGGGATGGCAACCGAGGCCCTGAGGGAGTTCGGGCTGCTCTTGAAGGGAGACCCCGAGGACGAGGAGTTGCTTTCGAGCGTGGGAGCCCTCAGGGTCGAACTTGGACACTTCTGTGAGGCCTTAGAGGTCTATGAGCGGCTCCTGAGGCTCAGACCGGGGGGCAAGAAGCTCAGGAGTATCGTAGGGGGGCTCAGAGAGAAGGTCGGGAACTACGCGGGGGCCCTGAAGCTTTACAGAGCCCTGGCGGAGGAGGATTCCTCCGATTACACGGCCCTTTCCAAGGTCCTGGCTCTCTCCCAGCGCTTAGGGCGGAGGGAGGACGTGATCTGGGCGCTCGAAGGTCTACTGCGGCTCAGGCCCGGCGAGGTGGATCTTATGGCGAAGCTTGCGGAGGCCTACCTGGATAAGGAGAGGTTGGAGGAGGCGAGGGCATTGTTGGATGAGGGGCTGAAGTTGGCACCTGAGGACGGTTTCCTCAGGACGCTGAGCGGTGAGTACTACTGGCGGAAGGGGGAGAGGGAACGGGCCCTCAAGGAGTTCAACAAGGTCCTCGGGGACCCAAAGTGGGAGGGCTACGCCCGGAGGATGATGGCCACGATCCGGGCTGAGATAGCCCAGGAGAAGCTGAAGAGGGAGGAGGAAAAGGAGCGGGAGTTCTTCCGGAGGGGAAGGCAGGGAAGTTAGAGGAGGGGATATGTTGGAGTTGTTCCATAAGGGGGGTATCTTCATGTACCCCCTTTTGGTGGCTTTTATTGGAGGAGTCGCTGTGATACTCGAGCGGCTCTGGACCCTCTCCAGGGCTTCCGTCAACACCCGCAGGCTCTTCGGGCGCTTAGAGGAGGTCCTGAGGAGCGAGGGGGTGGAGAAGGCATTGGAGCTTTGTTCTAAGACTCGAGGGCCTGTGGCAGCCACTTTACATGCGGGACTGCTTCGGGTGGAGCAGGGGATGGAGTACGTGGAGAAGGCGATAGAGTCGGCAGGCTCCGTGGAGATGGCTTTTTTAGAGAAGGGATTGGTTTGGCTTGCCACTGTGGTGAACATTGCGCCTATGTTAGGTTTTCTGGGGACGGTGAGCGGGATGATAAAGGCGTTCGAGTCGATAGCGAGGGCCGGGGACGTGGAGCCCTCGCTTGTGGCCGCAGGTATCTCGGAGGCGCTCATCACCACGGCTACGGGGTTGAGCATCGCCATCCCGGTGCAGGCGTTCCACAATTACTTCGTCTCTAAGATAGACAAGATCGTGATAGATATGGAGGAAAGTTCCTCCGCCCTGTTGGACGTTCTATACGAGCTTGGGTACGGCAGGGGAGGGAAACGTGTGGCAGCGTCGTAGGAGGGTCGGCTTGGAGGTCCCGACGGCCTCTATGCCGGATATAGCCTTCCTCTTGATCATCTTTTTCTTAGTGACCACCACCGTATACATGGACAAAGGCCTCGGGCTGGTGCTGCCCCGGATAGGGCAGACCAAGGAGGTCCCCAGGAAGAATATCTGTAACGTGTGGGTCAACGCCGCGGGGGAGATAGCAGTGGAGGGGGAGATCGTCCCCTTGGAGCGACTGAGGGAGGAGGTATCCCGGAGGCTGGAGGAGAACCCGAGGCTCATAGTTTCCCTGAAGGTGGACGAGCAGGCCAGGTACGAGGTATTCATAGATGTGCTGGACGAGCTTAAGCTGGCAGGTGCCACCAGGATATCCATAGCATCTCCGGAGGGAGAAGGTGGCCTTTGAGCGAAGGGCGAAGGTGGAGATAGGCATCCCTACGGCATCTATGGCGGACATAGCCTTCCTCTTGCTCATATTCTTTATGGTCTCCACCACGTTCGTCAGGTACCGGGGGCTTCCAGTAGTGCTGCCGGAGGCGGAGAAGGTCCAGAAGATAGAGACCCGGAGGAACATAGTCCACATCTGGATTTCTGCGGACGGCAAGATATCGGTGGACGATATGCTGATGGGCCCCGATGTGCTCGTGACCACGATGTCGGAGAAGATGAGGGAGAACCCCAGGGTCATAGTCTCCCTGCGGGCGGACGAGAGGGCACCTTACGGGAGAGTGTCCGAGGTTATCCAGGCCCTGCGCAGGGCGGGCGCCCTAAGGGTAAATTTTGCGACACGGAGGGAACGGAGGTGATGGGGCATGAGGGAGAGGGACCCCTCTGCGGACCTGAGGCGGGGATACAGGGTGCGTTTAGAGCGGTGCGTCTTCGTGGCCTTGGTGGCACACATAGTCCTTTTTTCGGTGTGGAGGGGCGTAAGGGTTACGGCGTACCAGTCCCCGAAGCGGGAGGTTGTGATCCGGATAGAGGACATCCCAGAAACTCGTCAGGAGGTCAAGCGACCCCCTCCTCCCCCGAGGCCATCGGTGCCGGTCGAGGTGAGGGGGGAGGAAGTTTCGGAGGAGGCCACAATCGAATCCACGGAGCTGGACGTGCACGAGGATGTCCCTGCCCCTCCTCCGCCACCTCCCCCGGTCGAGGAAGAAGAGGCCCCTCCGGGTCCCGAGGACGAGATTATGGAGTTCTGGCACGTGGAGGTGAAGCCACGGTTGCTCAAATCCGTGGTCCCGGAATACCCGGAGATAGCCCGAAAGGCTGGGATAGCCGGGACGGTTTTCGTGAAGATACTGGTGGGGAAGGACGGGAGGCCGGAGGAGGTGGAGTTCATCAAGGGGCCGAGGATATTTCGGGAGGTGGCCTTAGAGGCGGCCTGGGAGTTCGTGTTCTCCCCGGCTAAGCAGAACGACCGACCGGTGCGGGTCTGGGTGATAGTGCCGATCCGGTTCAGGCTGCGGGATTAGGCTGTGCGAGGTTGGTTGGCGATAGGGCTTTTGATCTTGATTTCGGCAAGCTGCGGGGGGCGGGCCTTGACCGCAGCTAAGATGTATATGGAGCGGGGGGAATGGGAGGCGGCCGAGGCCCAGCTTGAGGAGGCTGCGCTGAGGGACCCGGATAATCCCGCGGTGTACTACTGGCTGGGGGAGCTATACGGGCGGACGGGACGGTGGGGGGACATGGCCTCGGTTCTGAGCCGGGCGGAGGAACTGGACCCGAAGGGATGGGGGAGGAAGGCTTTGGAGCTCAGGAGGCGATACTGGGTCGAGGTGTACAACCTGGGCGTGGACAGGGCCAAGGATGGGGATCTGGAGGGGGCGACGAAGGCGTTTCTGGAGGCCATAGGAATAGATTCCACCAGGGTGGAGGCCTACAAGAACCTGGGTTTCTGCCGGTACAAGCTGGGGGACGTAGATGGGGCCATACGGGCCTACGAGGATGCCTCCTCGGTAGCCCCGGACGATGTGGAGGTATGGGTCAGGTTGGGGATTTTGTGGATTCAGAAGGGGGAACACGATAGGGCGGCGGAGTGCATAAGGCACGGGGTGGCGATAGATCCCACCGATTCCCAACTGTGGTTGCATTTAGCCTCCGTTTACAGTCGAGTTGGAAGGACCGAGGAGGCCATCGGAGCTTACGAGCGAGCTTCGAGGCTCGACCCTCGGAATGAGGACATTTGGTACAACCTGGGGGTGTTGTATACACAACGGGAGGAGTTCGAGGCGGCTGCCCAGTGCTATCGAAAGGCCCTGGAGCTCTGCCCGGACGATGCGGACGCCCGGATGAACTTGGCGGTGTTGTATGTCTATTACTTAGAGCGTTGGGACGACGCCCTCCCGCTCCTCCTGCGCTTGGTGGAGCAGGAGCCAGAGAGTAGGGAGGTCTGGGAGATGCTCCGCGTGGTATACGTACGAAAGGGGATGGCGGAGGAGGCCAAAGAGGCATATCGTCGGGTGCAGGAGTTGCGGAAGAAGTGACTTAAGGAGGTGGGCCATGCGGTGGGCATGTGTTGTTTTGGGGCTTGTACTCCCAGCCTGTGGAGGAGGTCCTTCTGGTCCTAAGACCTACGTGGATGGGAGGGTTTTCGTAGAGCACCAGCTCAGGACGCCCTCAGGCCAGCCCATAACAGATCCAGTAAGAATAGAGGTCAGGACCTATCTGCCGGAAGTGGGCGAGGTCCCTCCGGTGGAACTTATGCCCGGGCAGAGGAAGGACGTGGTGGGCCAAGTGCTCAAAGGGGGGACAAAGCTCAAGATCGCCGCGACCGGGGAGTGGTACGACGGCCCGACTACGGAGATAGAGGTCACAGTGGACGGGAACGTCACCGTGGTGCTGACCGAACACCCCCATGCTGTAGGAGCTATTTTCATCCCTTTTAAATATCGTATCACTTATGGATGATCTTTTGCGGGACAACGTGAGGGCCTCGGGGGTGAAACTGGAGCGGATAGAGGAGATATTAGACAACAGGCCGGAGGTGCCCAAGCGGTGAACCATCTCTTCGAGAGGAGAGATATGGGAAGGATGGCAGGAATGTTGGCGTGCACCTTTCTCGGAGCGATGGCCGCCGAGTCCTCCTTTTCTATGCTCCCCACGCACCCGTGGTACACCCTGGAGACCGCCCATTTCCGGGTGCACTATCCTAAGGGATGGAAGGGCTTAGCCTGGAGGATCGCCTGGGTGGCAGAAGGAGCACGGGGGAGGGTGGTGGAGTTCGTGGGCACGGACCCGGGGAAGGTGGACATAGTGGTGAACCCGTACACCGACTTCTCCAACGGGTACGCAGCCCTCCTTCCCACCCACATCGGACTCTTCCCCACCTTCCCTCAGGGCAAGTGGGCGGGTACTAAGGGGGATTGGCTGGAGATGTTGATCGCTCATGAGTATACCCATATAGCACATATGCATACGGCAGAAGGCCTTACATGGCTCCTGAGGACAGCCTTCGGGGAGGTGGGCCTTTTGCCCAACTTGATCGTGCCCATATGGCTCGTGGAGGGGCTGGCGGTGTACTCGGAGACCGTGCATACCCGAGGAGGAAGGGGACGCAATCCACATTTCGAGATGAAGTTCCGGACGCCGATCTTGGAAGGAAGGCCCTGGGGGTACGATCAGATCGGGCACTACGGCCGGATACAACCGCCTCCTGACCGGCCCTACATAGGGGGGTATTATATGCTCCGGCGGATGGTCGAGACCTCCGGGGAGCGTTCGCCCCCTTCCCTCCTGCACGAGCACAGCATATTTCCCCTCTTCCCGATAGACTGGGACCTCACAGTGTACCACGGGAGGCCGGGCTGGAGTATCTGGAGGGAGGTGGTTTCGGAGGTTCTGGAGGGGGGGAGAGGTGCGCCTGGGACCTCGGCCCGAAGGCTCACACATTCCAGGGACACCTTCTACTGCAGGCCGCAGTGGGACTCACAAGGGAGATATATATACGCCTATCGCACGGGGTACGATGTGCCTCCGGCGGTTGTCCGGGTGGACGTGGAGATGGGGAGGGAGGAGGTGGTGCTGCGGACGGAACTGACGACAGGAGGATCTTTCGCCCTTTCGGGGGAGGAGCTTTACTTCGCCCGATTGCGCCCCCATCCTTTGGATGACTCCCATATGCTCTCCGACCTCTATCGATACGACCTCAGGACCCAGAAGGTGCGCAGGCTCAGCCGAGGCTTCAGGGGATGGGCCCCGAGCCCGTCTCCCGACGGGAGTATATTATTGTGTGTCCGGAACGAGGGTGTATACAATAACGTATGGCTTATAGGCCTGGACGGGGGCTCCTGGCTCAAGTTGACGGACCTTGAGGATGCGGCCTTCTCGTCTCCAGCCTGGTCCCCGGACGGGAGGTGGATAGCCGCCTCGGTGAACTTAAGGGGATATCAGGATATCTACCTGCTCTCGACGGACGGTTCCCAGGTAAGGCCGCTTTTTGTGGACGAGCCTGGGGACTTCGACCCGTGCTGGAGCCAGGGCGGGAGATACATCCTATTCGGGTCGGACAGGACCGGGGTGCATAACGTATATGCATACGACTTAAAGGAAGGCCGCCTGTATCGCCTCACCGACGTCGGGACCGGAGCCTTCGAGCCCTCGGTCTCCCCGGACGGGGGCACCATAGCGTACCTGCAGTACAACGCTGAGGGGATGCACATCTATCTGTTGGAATGGGACAGAGCGTTGTGGGAGGAGGTGCCCACGCCTCAGACGGTCTCGCCTCCAGCTTCCCCGGAGGTCCGGGTGGCGGCTGAGGTGCGGCCGTACAGGGGAGCGCGGCAGCTTTTAAGGCCCCTGTTCTGGCTGCCCCTGCCGGACGAGGACGAGAGGGGGTTTAGGTTGGGGATATATACGGCCCGCCAGGACGTCTTGGCACGGCATACCCTGGGGGTACTGATGTCCTGGGGGTTTGAGAGCCGGAGACCGGGATACCAGGTCTCCTACAGGCGCAGGGTGGGGTATCCGATATTGGGGATATCGGTCGAGGACTGGGCGGAGGGCATAAAGGGGGTCTTGAAGGATACGCCGGACAGCCTTTACTGGGCCAGGGATCGAGGGGCGCGGATCTCGGTGGAGGTGCCCATCTCCCTGTGGGTCGGGATGCGGCAGAGAGGTGGTCGGCTCGAGGCCGGTCTGGTCTTGGGGCGCCTTTTGGGGCTCAAGCTGCCCGAGGGATATGAGGGGTCGGTCCCGGAGGAGGGGGAGTACCGGGGGAGCTTCGGGGAGGTGGCGTTCTGGGATGTGGAGGCACTGTACCGGGACCTTGTGCCCTCCCGGCTGACGCTGGTGGATGTGGGGTGGACGGCGTGGGGGAGATATCTGGGGGGAGAGGTCCGGGCATCCGAGGTCCACGGGACCATGACCCGGCATCTGCCGTTGGGGTCCTCTCATCACCTCTTGAAATTCCGAATAGGGTTCGGGGTCCGATCCGAAGGGAGCCCATTTGCGGGGTTCGTCCCTGTTCCTCGGGGATACCCTGAGGGGGAGCTGGGCCGGAGGGCGGTGGGGACGAGCTTAGAGTACGATTTCCCCCTTTGGTACATAGACCGGGGGCTGGCCAGCCTGCCATTCTTCTTGGAGGGGGTTTCGGGGGCTGTGTTCGCGGATTGGAGTATGGGGCAAGGGGGGAGGAGGTATTCCTTCGGTACGGAGCTGAGGGCGCACACCGTCCTTTTTTACCGGATTCCAGTATACGTGGGCGCTGGAATAGCTCGGCGCTCGGATGGGAGGACGAAGGGATATCCGGTCTTGGGCATAGGGTATCCCGGAGTGGGGGGTAAGGGTTGGAAAGGTATGCTGAAGAAGCTTTCGAGGTTATGGATGCGTCCGGGAGGCCGGGTTTCGCCCTATAGGGAGCTCTGAGGTTCGGATCGCCTCGAGGAAGATCGGGCCATGTCTTTTCAAAGTTTGACTAGCTACCCGACAGTTTACAGCTGTACACGAGGCACAAAGGGATTGAGATAGGCAATGCATTGGTCAGACGCCTTTCGATCAAGCGGAAGCCGAT
>DTXA01000372.1 GCA_012962735.1 Candidatus Latescibacterota bacterium | reverse complement strand
CGCCTCCCTCTCAAGCCCTTCACCCTGGTGGGCGCCACCACCCGCATCGGGCTGCTAACCGCCCCCCTCCGGTCCCGGTTCGGCATCGTGGACAGGGTGGACTTCTACAGCGTCGAGGACCTCACCCGCATAGTACTGCGCTCGGCCAGCATCCTAAAGGTCGAGATCGACCAAGAGGGGGCCCGGGAGATCGCCAGAAGGTCGAGGGGGACGCCCAGGGTGGCAAACCGCCTGCTGAGGCGAGTGAGGGACTACGCCCAGGTGCGGGCGGGGGGAGTGATCACTAAGGAGGTGGCGGACCGGGCCCTGGGCCTCCTCCAGGTGGACGAGAAGGGCCTGGACGAGATGGACAAAAGGATACTACTTACGCTCATAGAGAAGTTCGACGGTGGACCCGCAGGCCTGGGCAACTTAGCCGCCGCTGTCGGCGAGGAGAAGGACACCATAGAGGAGGTATACGAGCCGTACCTCATACAGGAGGGATACCTCCACCGGACCCTCAGAGGCCGGAAGGCCACCGAACTTGCCTACAGACACTTCGGAATAACGAGGAAGAAAGCCAAAAGGATGCCGCTACTGTAAAGCGTTCACAGGAGGACGGTATGCACGACCTGATCACATTCGGAGAGGCCATGGTGCGGTTCTCCGCGCCCAGGCATATGCGCCTGGAACAGGCGAATTACTTAGAGATAACCGTCGGAGGGGCGGAGCTTAACGTGGCGGTGAACTGCACCAACTTAGGCTTAAGAGCGGCCTGGGTTTCCCGACTGGTGGACAACTGGGCGGGACGCTTCATCCGCAACAAGGCCAGGGAGCGTAGTGTGGATACCTCCCTCATAATCTGGGTGCCCTTCGACGGCGTGGGGTACGAGCGGGTAGGGCTGTACTTCTTAGAGACCGGCATAGGTCCCAGGGCCAGCTCCGTGACCTACGATCGGGGTCACTCGGCTATATCCCACATAAAGCCGGGAGAGGTGGATTGGAAGTCGGTACTTCGTGGAGCGAAGTGGTTCCACACCACGGGCATCACCCCCGCTCTCTCGGAATCGGCCGCAGAGGCCACCCTCGAGGCCCTCAGGACCGCATACGAGATGGGAGTGACCACAAGCTACGACCTCAACTACCGCGGCAAGCTCTGGAAGCCCGAGAGGGCCCAGGAGGTCACAAGGAAGCTTATGCCCTACATACAGGTGCTCATCGGCAACGAGGAGGACTTCGAGAAGTCCTTAGGCATAAAGGCCCCAGGAACCACCGAGTCGTACGACCAACTGGATCCCGAAAGTTACAAGGAAGTGGTCAGGGAGGTGGTACGGCAGTACCCCGACGTAAAGATGGTGGGCACTACCCTCAGGGTGGCTAAGACCGGGCTCCTGAACGACTGGAGGACCTTGCTTTACGACAATGAGGAGTTCTACCTCTCCAGGATATACGAGAACTTGGAGATAGAGGACCGGGTGGGAGGAGGCGACAGCTTCGCCGCGGGTCTTATCTACAGCATCCTCAAGGGCAAGGGGCCTCAAGAAGCCGTGGAATTCGCAGGGGGGTATTCCGCCCTCGCGCACACCTTCCCCGGGGACTTCAACTGGGCCACCGAGGAAGAGGTGAAAAAGGCGGTCAAGGGCGGCACAGCCCGCATAAGCAGGTAGACGATATGGACTCAAGGGAACGGGTGCTTCTGGCCCTCGACCACGAGGAGCCGGACAGGGTCCCCGTGGACTTATGGAGTTCCAAGGGGTTCGACCGCAAGGTGGAGGCCCTCCTCGGCCTCTCCAAGGAGGATCTCTTAGACCTCTACGACGTGGACCTGCGCTATATAGAGGGCCCCAGATACGTAGGTCCTCCCCTGAGGAGGCTTCCGGACGGGAGCGAGGAGGACCTGTGGGGCGTGCCCAGGGTCCGGGTCGCGGTCGGGGAGGGGCTGGAGCGTGAGACGTACCGGGAGGTCGTAAGTCCTCCTTTAGCCTCGGCCCGCACCGTGGAGGAGATCCACTCCTACCTCCGCTGGCCCTCCCCCGATTGGTTCGACTATACCCCCATCAAGGGCCAGTGCGAGGAGGTGCACAGGAAGGGCAGGGCAGCGGTCTTTATGGGGGACCGGCTCAACCGCATAGCCCAGCTCAAGCCGGCCATGTACCTTAGAGGAGTGGAGCAGATATTTGTGGATATGGCCCTGAGCCCCGAGATCGCCCACACTATATTCTCCCACATCCGGGATTTCTATTTAGAATATGAGGGGTGTATTTTGGAGGCCGCAGACGGGGAACTCGACATCCTCCTTACGGGGGACGACTTCGGCTCCCAGTCCGGGCCGCTAATATCGCCGGCTATGTGGGAGGAGTTCTTAGGCGAGGGATTCCGGCAGTACATAGCCCTAGCACACAGTTACAGGGTGAAGGTGATGCACCACACCTGTGGCTCCGTGCGGCCCCTGATCCCTTTGATGCTGGAACGGGGCTTGGATGTGCTCCAATCCCTCCAGCCTGAGGCCTCCGATATGGACCCCTGGGCCCTCAAGGCCGAGTTCGAGGAGAGGCTCTCCTTCCAAGGGGGGATATCGGTCCAGCGCACCCTGCCCTTCGGGACCCCGGAGGAGGTCAAGAGGGAGGTAAGGGACCGGATAGAGGCCCTGGCCCCGGGAGGGGGTTACATTCTGGGCACCGCGCACAACATCCAGGCCGACGTGCCGTTGGACAACTTCAAGGCTTTGCTGGAGGCATATCGGGAGTATGGGAGGTACTGAGCTACTTTGCGGGAGGAGAGATGCAGAGGGACCTTCGGGAAGAGGATACCTGGCGGGTTTTCCGAATAATGGCCGAGTTCGTGGAGGGGTTTGAAGAACTCTCCCGTCTGGGCCCTGCTGTGACCATCTTCGGGTCCTCGAGGGTGCTGGAGGGATCGCCCCTGTACGAGGCCGCCCGAGAGACCGCAAGGCTGTTAGTGAAGGCCGGATACGGGATCATAACCGGCGGAGGGCCCGGAGTGATGGAGGCGGCAAACCGGGGTGCGTACGAGGCGGGAGGGGATTCGGTCGGCCTGAACATCGAAATCCCCTCGGAGCAGAAGCTAAACCCTTACGTCAAGAAGGGCCTCTCCTTTCGGTACTTCTTCGCCCGTAAGGTGATGTTCATCAAGTACGCTAAGGCGTTCGTCATATTCCCCGGAGGATTTGGGACCTTAGACGAGTTCTTCGAGGCCGCTACCCTCATCCAGACCCGCCGCATCGGAAGGTTCCCGGTGGTGTTGTTCGGGAGGGAGTACTGGGAGAGCCTGATCTCCTGGATGCGGGGGCATCTCTTGGAGCAGGCCTACATCTCCCCTGAAGACCTGGAGGTCTTCCAGGTCGTGGACCGTCCGCATGATGTGGTGGACGCTGTGGAGGCGTTCTACGGGAGGGGGACGTAGGATGTCTATGTTGATACAGGCCGGGCTGTTGACAGGTATAGGCCTTGCATTTACATTTATGAACGGCTTCAACGACTCCGGGAGCATAGTGGCGGCCGCTATCTCTTCCCGGGCCCTGCCCCTCAGATACGCCCTTCTCCTGAGCGCTGTTGCCCACCTTGCAGCACCCTTTCTGTTCGGCATCGCTGTGGCCGACACCATAGGACACCAAGTCGTGGCGAGGGAGGCGGTGACCGTTCCCGTGGTCTTAGCTGCCGCATCCGCGGCGGTTTCCTGGTGTCTGATTACCTACAGGCTGGGGGTTCCCTCAAGTTCCTCCCATGCTTTGATAGGGGGACTCATAGGTGCGACGGCAGCGGGGCAAGGCTGGAGGGCGATCCTCCCTTCCGGGCTTGAGAAGGTATTCTTAGCCCTGGTGCTTTCGCCGGTACTGGGCATGATAGGGGGATACCTCCTCATGTGGACAGCGATGTACCTGGCACAGAGAACGACCCCTAAGGTGAACATCTTCTTCAACCGGGCGCAGATTTCGGCGCTGCTTGCGCTGGCTTTGAGCCATGGGACCAATGACGCTCAGAAGGGTATGGGGCTCATTGTAATGGGGCTTATGGCCGTAGGCTCACTTCCGGAGTTCTCGGTGCCGGGGTGGGTGGTGTTGGCGTGCGCTTTCGGGATTTCCTTGGGCACCGCTTTCGGAGCCAGGAGGATCATACGGACTGTAGGAGGAAGATACTACCGTGTCCGTCCGGTACATGGCTTCACAGCGCAGTGCTCATCGGCCATCGTCATCCTCTCGGCCGCCCTCTTAGGTGGGCCGGTCAGCTCCACCGAGGTCATAAGTGCCTCCATTATGGGGGCCGGTGCTGCAGAGCGTATCTCCAAGGTGCGCTGGGGTGTGGTCCGAGAGGTAGTCGCTGCATGGGTGTTCACCGTGCCGGTCACTGCCCTGGCGGCCGCTTTGGCATGTCGGCTGTTCCTTTTAGTTTTTTAGTAGGGTAAGGATATGGGTCTACGAGACTTCTTCCGGCGCAAAGAGGACAAATTCCTCCGGCTGCTCCTCGAACAGGCGGAAAAAACCTGGGAGGGCATGGAGGCTTTAGAGGAGTTTATGAGAGAGGGAAGCGAGGAGGCCGCCAAGCGGGTGCAGACGGCCGAGAAGGAGGCGGACGAATTCAGGAGGATACTTATAGACGAGCTCAACCGCTCCTTCGTGACCCCCTTCGACCGGGAGGACCTATTCTCCCTCTCCCGGGCCATAGACGACATCGTGGACTACGCCAACACCACCGTGGAGGAGATGACCGTCTTAGGGGTCCGGCCCAACGACCACCTGAGGGCCATGGTCTCCCGGTTGGTGGACGCGGCCCACGAGGTGTACATGGCGGTGGTTCGGCTGAAGGACCACCCCGGGGTCGCCCTGGACCACGCCAGGAGGGCAAAGGCTATAGAGAACCAGGTGGAGCGCTTGTACCGCCAGGCCTTAGCTGACCTCTTTTCCGGTCCCAAGGACGTCGAGCGCCTGGTAGAGGTGCTCAAGCTGAGGGAGCTGTACAGACACCTGAGCAACTGCGCGGACCGGGGAGACGAGGCTGCCAACGTTATCTCGGACATCGTGGTCAAGATGGCTTAATCTGGGCAATGGCAGGGACATCCACGAAGTTGGTGTGGCCTTTGTTCTGGCCTGACATCTCGCCTGGGAAAGAGGCTATGTTGGACATCGTGCCGGTCTTCCGAT
>DTXA01000371.1 GCA_012962735.1 Candidatus Latescibacterota bacterium | reverse complement strand
GTATCGGGATACCGGAGGAGGCCGGGGACAAGATCTTCGAACCCTTCTTCTCCACATGGGGGGGGGCCGGGCTGGGGCTTTCGCTTGCTCGTGAGATCTTACAGGAGCACAGAGGTTCTATAGAGGTGTACAGCCGATCGAACGGTGGGACGATAGTTTTAGTGAGGCTTCCCACCCGGAGGCGAGGAAGATGCGGGGATCGATAATCCTCTGGATTTTTCTGTGGGCCTCTTGGGCGTCTCCGGCGGAGCTGCTGCGGGTGCGGGCAGGAGGGCACTGGGGATTTAGCCGGCTCGTATTCGACTTCGACCGAAGGGTGCTCTACAGCACAGTCCGATTGGATGACGGGGGACTGCGGCTTTCCTTCCTCGGAGCCGAATACCGGGGTGCTGAGAAATGGGGGATGAGGGACCGGAGGGTGGGGAGGG
The DNA here is from genome assembly GCA_012962735.1 of Candidatus Latescibacterota bacterium. Taxonomy (GTDB): domain Bacteria; phylum Latescibacterota; class 4484-107; order B68-G9; family B68-G9; genus B68-G9. The sequence goes on along the minus strand of DTXA01000371.1, from coordinate 4,199 downwards.
TATACATAAGCCAGATGGGGGAGACCATCGTGGCGACCGTACATATAAGAAAGCCGGTGGCGCCGAGGCCGTACTCGTTGGAGGAAGATGGGGTCTTTAAGGTAGTGGTGGACCTGTACGACCTCCTGCCCTCCGATCTTTACCTACGTCGGGGTAGGGAGTATTTGAAGGAAGGGCTGTACGAGGAGGCATTAGCTATGTTTCAGGGGGTCCTGACGCTTTACCCCAGCTATGCCGAGGCTCGTTTAGAGGTCGGGAGGACCTTGAAGATGATGGGGGATTACGAAGGGGCTTTGCATAGCTTCCATCAGGTCCCTGCCTCCTCGCCCGCCTGGGGGGAAGCCCAGGCCGAACTGGCGATGTTGTACAGAAGGTTGGGGAGGGAGGAGGTGGCAGTCGAAAGCTGGCGGGAGGTGGCACGTTGGGCCAGGTCTCGCTTCGGGATCCTGGGGGATACGCTCCGAGGGCTGCCCCCTTCCAAAGGGGATTCGGAGGGTCGGTGGGGGATCGTAACTTTGGGATATATGGCCCTCTTAGGGATGGGGGGATACGGGTTGTTCAGGGTTCTACGGAGGCGCAGGTACGTCCCGACGGATGCGGGGGAACTTCGGGGTGAGCACGAAGGGACCGTGGAGCCCTCGGTGATAGAGCAGGTTCGCATAAGGACCAAACGGGGGGAGAGTAAGGAGATCATAGCCAAGGAGTTGGGAATGAGCGTAAGGGAGGTGGAGTTGGCCTTAAGACTGAAGGGTAAGTTATAGCCCCAGATGCGGACGTCCAAAGTTCGGTCTTCCAGCATATGGATCTGGGAGGAAGGGAAGGTTCCCTCCCGATTGCGGGAGCGACTCAGGCCCGGGCAGCGGGTCCTCCTCAGGGTCCTCCGCAGGCTCGGGGAGGGGAGGGTGCTAGCGAGGGTTATGGGGTTGCAGGTGGTTTTAGAGTCCGAGCTTCCACTGTCGGTGGGCGATACGCACTGGGCGATCGTGGGGCATTTAGGGGACCCAATAATCCTTCGGCTCTGTAAGGCGGAAGGTCGGGGGGTGGACGTCCTGGGATGACGGACGGAGGTATCAGGTGTTGTCTTTATAGCCTCGCTCGGATACTTTGGGGACCCAGGGTCTTCAGTTAGTTTATGTTAGACTTCATCTTCGCGCCAACCTAAGAGCTCCGCTACCACCCTCCGGACGACTTCCCTCAGGACATCCTCCCGGCTGTAATATCCCTCCCTCAGACGTCCTCGTATCTTCTCTATGTCCGGGCTCCGTCCCTGGGCGGTCCGACGGGCCTTCTGGAGGAGCCTGGCCTCGTCCGATATGGAGACCTTATCTCCTCTGTCGGCCTTCTTCCCTTTGGAAGTTTCCCCCTTATGAGAGGAGGACGGCCCCTTAAGCTCCGGGACCCACTCCGGCCCTGCCTTTTGAACTTTCACCTTTACCTCCCGGGATTATATGCCCTATTCAGATAGGCCCTTATGCCCCGGCGACCTTTACGAAAGCGGATATGTTCATCCTTAAGTTGATCCTCACGGCCTTTCAAAAGGGCGCAAAGCTCACGATTAGCTCTCAGTACATCCCGGATGCCTTCTCCCACGGCTCTGCGTTGGTCCAGAGGCAGGTCCTGGGAGATAATCCTGTGCAGCTCCTCGAGGCATTTCTCTCTCTCGTCCAGTTTTTCCCGAAGGGCCCTGTAATCCCAGGCCTCAGTGTACCGGCGGATTTCATCCGTTAGAGCGTATATGGTGGAAAGTAGGTGGGAGACGTCCATAAACTATGTCCTCTCATCGACCAGAAGTCTCAATCAGAAGGAGACATAGGGCCCATATATCCCGTACAATATACTCTGCATAAACGCCTGCTGTTGTACGGCGGCTATCAAGGCCTGCTGGAGAGAGATCAGTTCCTTCCTTATCTGTTCCTCCCTCCTTTCTAACATATCCTCCAGCCGCTCTATCCGGTCCTCTATGTCCTCTACCTGTCCCTGCAGGACCTCCCTCTGTTCCTCGAGGGTCCCCCCGGTCCGGGTGAGGGGGTCCAACAGGTCCTGGACCCTCTGGGCCACGCCGTCGGCGAGTTGGAACAGGTCGGCCACGGCCTGAGGGTTTTCCCGGAGGTATTCGTTGAGGGTCCCGGAATCCGAGATGGTAAGGTGCATATCTTCATCAAATGTAATGCCTGCCTGGCTTAGAGAGCTGGGATTGCCCTGGGAGACGCCGCTTACGGGCTCAAGGATAGAATTTATAAGCTGTCTGCGTATGAAGCGCACCAGGGTATCTCCTGCCAGAGCGCCTCTGGTGTAGGTGGAGGGGTTCACTTGGGTCTGTCCCTCAAGGTAGTCCATCAGGCTGTTGAAGGCTGAGATGAAATCCTCGATCCCGCCTGTAATGGCGCCCGTGTCCCGGCCCACCTCGAGGGTTACCGGTTCGGAGGTCGGTGCTAAGAGGTTCAAGGTGACGCTCTCTATAACGTCGTTTATACCTTCGTTCTGGCTCCGGGTGATGGAGAGGCCGTTTACGGTGAAATGGGCGTCCGATGCAGTTTGTAGTTCATGCTGGATGGTGTTAGTGGCATCTATCACGTCTAAGCTCTCCAAGACGGTCCCGGTTACATCATCGAAGCTCATAGCGTTTGAGGCCCCGAGTTCCCCCTCTATGATGAGGGTGTTGTCCACCACAGAGGCGTATACCCCGGAGCCCTGTTCTTCAGCCTTTGCGTTTATGGCGTCCCGGATTTCGGAGAGGGTGTAGTCGTGGCCGGCGCCGCCCCCCGTCAACTCTACGGTCAATATGGTTGAGCCGTAGGATATGGTGAAGGAATGTGTCTCGCCTGCCCCTACGGTGTACGTCCAGTTCGAGGTTTTCTGCTCGGAGGCCACCCTGTGAGCTGTGGCTAAGTCGGTTATAGTTATCTCATAGGTGGCCGAGCTCGCCGTCGTACCGGCAGTTACTGTAAGCTTAGACGTATCGCTGGAGGTGGCGGAGTTCTGGAGGAAGAAGTCGTCCTGTAAGAGGTCCTCGGCCTTAGACTGGAGGGATGAAAGCTGGTCGGAAAGTTCGCTGTAAAGGGAGATGCGGGCGTTGAGCTGGCCCCTTTGGTTTTCGAGCCTGGCTATAGGCTGGTGTTCTATGGCCATATATTGTTGAACGAGACTTTCTATGTTGGAAAAGGGGTTGGTGCCGAGAGTTGAGATATTCATCTTTACCTCGCCGACATTACGCAGCGGCTTTAGAAAGAGCTCTCTGCCATGCATCCCTGAGTTCTCTAAATATCCGGGTCACCACATCGAACTCCCCCTCCCATACCATACGCATGGCGTATTCGTACAGCCGGAAGAACCCGGAGGAGACCTCTTGGTAGTCGAAGTTCAAAGAATCTATGAGCAGGGCTATGGCTCTGGAGGCCTTAGGGGTGTCCTTCCGGAGGCACTGCTGGATGATGTAATCGTATATATATAAGGTGAGCTTCCCAGGCGAAGCCCCCAAGATTTCTCCAGCTCTATATTTTTGGACTGCGTTCAGGGGAGGTGTCATACTGACTCCGTGTAGTTAAGGGGGCCGACGTGAGATAGCCGGCCCCCGAATGCCCCTTACCCTCCGAACAACGCCAGCACATACTGCGGCATCATGTTGGCCGTAGCGAGCATGACGGTGGCGGTCTGCTGCAGGATCTGCAGTTTGGTGGCCTCGAGCTGCTCGTAGGCCATATCTGCATTCATGATGCGGTTGTAAGACGCCAGGGTGTTGGTCTGGGCCACCGAGAGGCTGGCCTCCTGGAAGGAGAGCCGGTTTTGTATAGCCCCGATGTAGCCGAGCGCTTCGGAGACCTTAGATATAGCCGTGTCTATCTGCTCCATGAACAGCTGAGCGTTGCCCTGGCTGCTCACGGAGTTGCCGGCCTGGGTGAAGTCGAAGCTCCAAAGCGCTGCTTCGGATGTACCGGTGGATATGCCGTTGAGGGAGACCACTAAGCCTCCGCCCAGATCGAGGAAGACGCCGGTGGCACCGACCGATATCGTTGTGGTCAGAACTGTGCCCACGTCGCCGCCGGTTGCACCATCCGCATCTATGGTGACCAGATCGCCGTTATGGTCCCGCAGGCGGATAGTCACCGTAGCACCTGCGGCAGACCCTGCACCAGAGGTGCTGATCTCCAAGGTGTAGTGCCCGCCCTGGAACTGGCCTACGGTGCTGTTGTTCACGGCAG
>DTXA01000370.1 GCA_012962735.1 Candidatus Latescibacterota bacterium | reverse complement strand
TCAGCCCCTCTATCTCTTCTAAGGGAAGGCTCGTCCTTATGACCCCCACGATCCGGCCGTTCTTTTCTACTGGTATTGCGACGTACATCATTTCCTGCTTCAAAGTGGTGCTGTAACGGATGCTTTTGCCCACCTGGCCTTTCAGGGCCCTTTCTATCTCCGGCCTTATGGCGTGGTTCTCCATCCGTTTGGGGCCTTCCTCCGAGTCCCCTAAGACCACTCCGTCGGGGAGATGACTTTGTACGACCTCCCTCACCAGCTCGGCCTGTATCCTTAGGTTCCCTTCTATATTTTTAAGATAATATCGCTCTATATGCTTGGATACAAGGAGGATCAGCGTAATGACGGTTATGGTTATTATCGAAAAATAAAGGGTAAATTGCCGCCACATCATCCTCATCTTTCCTCCATAAGCCTCTTTATGTTTGCCAGGACCCTTTCCATCTGGGCCTCCACCTGTCCACCCTCGGTCCAGCGCGCAAGGAGCTTCCCGAGTCCTTTACGCGGGACATCGTATTCCAGGACCGAGAGAAGATCGGTCGAGTCTTTGTGTTGCTTCAAGTTCAATGTCCAGAGGAACTCGGATATCGCCTCTATCCTCACCCTCAACCTCCTTTTCGGCGATGTCTCCTCCAGGATGGCCTTCCCCTTCAGTTTTATTCCCATAACCTTATACGTCCATATGACTTGAACTCCTGCCCCTGTGGGTGTCACTTCGGATATATCCGTTATCAGGCCTTCAAATATCTTCGGCCAGAATGAGATGTTGGATACTACCGAGAAGACATCATCAGCAGGTGCTCCTATGGTTATCCGCCCCTCTAACCTCATCCTTTGACCTCCGATGCCAGCTCCTTGAGAAGTATAAATCCCCCTAAGGCCACTCCCAAATATGTACCAAAGGACCTCCACAGAAAGGTGAAGACCATAAGCATATGTGATGGGACGAAGACGGACATAAGGGCCGAGGCGCTCGTCTCCGCCACCAGGCTCGCCCCAGGGGTAGGGGCGAAATAGAGCAGGAATATTATCAGCAGCGAGACCGATACAACCCTCCACACTGGGGCATGGACGCCCATGCCCAAAAGGACGACATATGCGACCATGCACTTGTTGAAGTAGAGGACCGCCGTCAAGATTAAATTCAAGATCAAAGCCCCCTTAGCTTCCCTCCAATAATAGCCCATATACCTCTGATACTGGTCTACAAGCTCCAGCAACTTCCGGGTAAGCTCGTGCCTTCCTCCATCCGTATGGCCCCTGCGACGGACCACCCTCAGCCAGGTCCCGATCCTGGCCACGACTTGTGTGAAGACCGTGGGCCTTATCGTGAAAAAGAGGAAAAGGCCGAAGGCAAAGTAGAAGAGAAAACTGCTCAAGCTGACCACGAACTTAAACGGGACTCCAGTGATCTCCTTGCTGGTCGATTTGATGAGAAATATTACGGCTGCCAAGAGGATCCCTAACGTAGCTATGAAGTTGACTATGCTCACAGAGAGCGCCCCGGAAACCGAGACCCCCGACCTGTTGAGGATATAGATCTGAGCTATACCTCCTCCGGTCTGGAACGGGGTCACAGCGGCCATGAATATGTTGGCCAAGTTCGCCCGGAAACAATTCCGAAACGAACCACCTGAGTTTATCCTCCTTGCAAATATGTAGATCCTGAAGGTCCCAAGTACGTAATCCCCGAGGACGAGGAGAAGGAGAAGCCATATGTATTCCAATCTGAACGACCCGAAAGCAGATATCGTTCTCCTGGAGCCTGTTACGTAAAATACAAAGGCAAACCCCAAGATGGAAAGGAGGACGAAGAGTTTAAGACCCTTACTTATACCCCTCCTGGACAGTCTCACGGCCATCCCTCCTCACCAGAAGTTAAGAACTTTCTCCAGAAAATCAAGACCCTCAAAATCTCCCTTGTCGATGTAGCCGATAATATGTATATTTTGTGTGTTCCTGAGATAGCCCGGAAAAGCTCCTTTTGGAGGGTCCATCGTGGTTCTCGGCTTTCTCCTGAGGGGAGCCCTCGGCCTCCTGAAGAAGAGGCCCCTGATGATCTCCTTAGAGATAACGCACTCCTGTACAGGAAATTGTAAGCATTGCGACAAGGGTGGAGCGATAGATGGGGAGGTCAGGGCTGGTCCAGAGAGGTTCGTGAGGATATGCAGGGAATTGAAGCCCGTGCTCGTCCAGGTCTCGGGAGGCGAGCCCCTGCTTAGGGAAGATGTGTACGAGATAATAAGAGGGATAAGGGCGCTCGGAGACCTACCGTATATAGTTCTCGTCACAAACGGCTCCCTTCTAACCTTCGAAGGATACTCTAACCTGAAGGCTGCAGGAGTGGACCACTTTTCCATCTCCTTGGACCATCCGGACGAACGTCATGACGAAAGTAGAAACATCCCAGGACTCTATGCACATCTGTCCGGCCTCGTGCCTAAGATAACATCGCTGGGGAACTTTGACGTGACCTTGGAGTCCGTGATAAGGAAGGACAACATAAGGGACATACCGGACCTGATTAGGACCGCTGAAAGATGGGGAGCGAACATCAACTTCAGCGTGTACACTCCTCTGCGCACAGGAGATGCTAGCCTCCTGCCGGACAGGGAGGGGGCGGAGGAGTTCGGGAGGCTACTTCCCCGACTTTCGGAGTGGTACAGGAGGGGACTTACGATCACCTCCCCTAAGGTGTTGAGGAGATATTATAAGTTCCTATCCGAAGGAAAATTCCCAGGATGCAGGGCTGGAACCCGCTTCGTCACCGTGAACCCCGATGGAAGGTTCGTCCTCTGTGCTATGTATCCGGACGGAAGCTTCGATACGCTGGAGGAGCTCCTCAGGGGTTTCCCGAAGCGCATAAGCTGCGAAGGTTGTTACATAAGTTCGAGGGCGAACAGCGAGAAGTCCCTATGTGAACTTCTTACGGACACCTTCAGGATCTATGTGTATCAACGTAGTAGTCGTAGGATACGGAAGAGGATTTAACACCAAGTATTACCACTGCAACACCATCCGATCCATCCCTGGCCTTGAGCTATACGGTTGTTGTGACTTAGACCGAAAGAGGAGAAACGAGGCCCGCTCGGAGTTCGGCGTCAAGATCTTCTCCTGCTTGGAAGAAGTGCTCGAGGACCCCAAGGTTGACCTGGTGGTCGTCGCCACCCCCAACGACACCCATGCCGAGATAGCCATAGGGGCCTTAGAAGCAGGAAAGCATGTGGTGACGGAAAAACCCATGTGCTTGAGCGTCAGGGAGGCGGACGAGATGATAGAGGCGAGCAGGAGGAACCGGAGGATATTGAGCGTGAGGCAAAACCGCCGCTGGGACACTGATTACCTGACAGTGAAGAAGGTCTTGGACGATGGAATCTTAGGGGAGGTTTTCTCGATAGATTCCGCCATGGATATGTTCGTAAGGCCGGGGGGGTGGAGGGCGAAGAAGGAGGCGGGAGGGGGATTTCTCTACGATTGGGGATGCCACCTTTTGGACCAGGTAGTCCAGCTTGTGAATTCTCGACCCAAGCTTGTGTTTGCCGACCTCCAGACCAGGGTATGGGATGTGGGTGTGGACACACATGCCCTCGTGATAACCAAATTCGAGGATGGCCTGCTCGCCGGCATCGAGGTGAGCAATGTATCATGGCTTGGCCGCCCGAGGTGGCATATAAGGGGGGAGGAGGGGGCACTTATATACCAGGGCGGAAGGGCGATCGTTAGGACATCGAGGGGCGAGGTAGAGGTCCAGAACGTGGTCGGAAATCCCAAGGGCTTCTACGAGAACATATCAGCAGTTCTCAACCTCGGCGAGGAACTCGCTGTGAAGCCCGAGGAAGCTAAGTCCGTAATAGCGATAATAGAGGCAGCTTTCGCATCCGCAGGGACCGACAGCGCTGTTATGGTCAACTTATAACCCCTCCCCCCTCTATGCTATAAGAGCCTATCCCACTCTCAGTAAGTCCCGAAAGTTTCAAGGCCATCCTTCCAGATATCCTGTTTCCCTCGTAATAATTTCTCCCCTCCCCAGAATAGACCCCAACCACGACCAGATCCTTTACTATGTTATTCTCCACCAATATCATCGTATCCTTCGCCTCCACCTTCCAGTCCCCCTCGAATATCAAAACATCCTCCCCGTCGAAGAACCTGAAACTTCCCCCGCCTTGGGCCTCCACCAGGACCCTACCCTCCTCGTTCTCCTCCCTTATCTCCATATCCTCTATGCTCACCGTATATATCGCCCTCACCTCGAGCTTCTCCCCTTCCTCGAACTTGAGGAAGTGGAGATTGGACTCCGCCCTCCCGAACCGGTCTTCATAAATACTTGCCTCAAACAATGTTATCTTAGCACCTTCTATTGAGAAATTTCCCCTCGGCTCCATCTCCCCATAACCCCCGTCCTGCGTAACAGTCTTCCTAGCCATGAGGTCCTGAGGTCTATAGCGGCATATGGGCATAGCTCATGACAACAATAGCATCTTATGCACAGATCGTGGTCCACCACGGCAACCCCGCCCCTGACCTCTATCGCCCCCCTCGGGCACGCGCTGAGGCATGTGCCGCATCCCGAGCATCTATCCTCGATCGGGACAGGTCGGGCGGTGAGCATAGATATCAAAACAGGGTGGACGAAAGACCTGAAAAACCCGCTTTGGACGTATCCGGCCGGGTCCCGGCAGACGGAGGGCATCTTGAACCCCACGAACTTCTCCTGGCATCCCTTTATCTCTATCCCCTCGAAGTCCACAAGCCCCTGCTCCCTGGCTATCTCCAGCGTGGGGACCCTCTCGGGGTGTATCCCTACGAGACGACATGCCGCGACGTCCAAAGCAAGTCCGTCCAGGCTAGCCATCACCACCCCCACCTTCCTCGGATGGCCGTGCCATCCCGGCCCATCCCCCTCTAATGCTACAACCCCGTCCATCACGTTCAAAGCTGGCCTCACGAAGTTGAAGATGTCCAAGAGCATCTTGGAGAAGTAGATAAGATTATTAAACTTCGCATGATATCCCGCCTTAGTGTACCCCGGCACCAGGCCGAAGAGGTTCTTCACAGCCCCAGAGAAGGTCGTGTACACATGGGTCTTGAGCTTGGGAACGTTTATCACTAGATCCGCCTCCAGAGCCGGCCTTATGATCTCCAAGCGCTTTGCAACCGAGGCTTCGGGATATGGGACTTCCGAGACCGAAGTGTCAAAGTTCAAGCGAGCTCCCCTCCTCTCGGCCACATCCTCCATCCCGGTGGCACGGTAGATCCTCTTCAGCCCCTTCTCGATGTAAGGTATGCTCGTCCCTGGGCTGTCGGCTATTATGGCCTCCCCCCCGCCTCCACGACGAGCTTGACAACAGCCTCCACTACCGCAGGATGGGTGGTTATGGCAGCCTCCGGAGGGGCGGCGCAGAGCAAGTTCGGCTTTACGACTACCTTCTGGCCCGGAAGGACAACGGAGCCGATGCCGCCTATAAGCTCGACCGAACTCCTGACCGCCTCCTCCACCCTATCGTAATCCTTGCACTTCGATATTCCAACCTGAGACCTTAGCATACTTGATCACCTCAACTTAGAGCGACCTACAGGACCAGCTTAAGCCTTGAGGAACCTTCTGGGGCTATCTTGCCTCGAGCTTATAGCCGATCCCCCGGACGGTCTTGATCAGCCCCCCCCCCTCCCCCAGCTTTTCCCTCAGAATCCATTCCCAGTAGTACCACACCAGCACGAGATAGACCTTAGATATAAGGATGCGCTGACGATGGCAGACCAGGTGA
>DTXA01000369.1 GCA_012962735.1 Candidatus Latescibacterota bacterium | reverse complement strand
TCTATTCTGACTCCCATTGTTACTCCTCCTTATCTAGGGATCATGTATAATTATACATCGTTACGAAAGATACTATAATCACTTCCTTAGCACGTTCCAGGGTGTGGGGGTCAATCTGGATTTATCTATCGTTCTCAGCGAGTCATATGCTATTCCAAGGCCCTGAGCACCTCCTCTACAAGCACGGGCACAGCGAAACCGTGCGAGAGGTTCAAAAGGGCCGCCCTGTGGAAGGCTTCGTTGTAGGTTGCGGTCCCGTCCACCGGGAAGAAGACCTCGAACCCCCGTACGAAGGCCGAGCGGGCCGTGGTCTCGCAGCAGAGGTGCGTCATCACCCCGCATACCACCACTTGGCCCACCCCCCATCTCCTCAAAAGTTCCTCCAACTCCGTCCCGTAGAAGGCATCGTACTGGTGCTTCTCTAAGACCACCCCAATGGAAGTGTCCAACTCCGGGACGATTCCGCTCAGGGGATGGTCGGGTGCGATCAGCTCCCTCCACCACCTCTCCATAACTCCCGCATCCTCTGAGGAGTTTACATGGCGGGTGAAGACGGCCAGAAATCCCCTTCGCGCGTAAGCCCGCACTAAAGCCTGAATTCTGGGGAGGATCGCCTCCGCACTAGGGACGTAGGCGTGCGAGGTGGGCTTCAGGAAGTACTCCTGCATATCCAAGACCACCAAGGCGGAGCACTTCGGCACCAGCGAGATATGTCGCCTCCTGTAGGGCTCCACCTCCCGGAGCATGTGGCGAGCCCTTTCACCCACGGAATCCGGCGTGAAGTAAGCCCCCTTCACTTGGGTCCCCATCCGTGCTCCGAGAGGTACCGCTCAGCCATCATGGCGGCCTGCGCGCCGCACCCCACGGCCGTGGCCACCTGGTGGAAGATGGCGTCCTGGACGTCTCCCGCCGCGAATATTCCGGGGACCGAGGTCTCGGTGTGCGACCTGGTCACGATGTACCCCTGATCGTCCAGCTCCACCACGTCCCTGAGGAACTCGGTGTTGGGCTGGGTGCCTACGAAAATGAACACCCCGTCTACCTCTAAGCGGGAGATCTCCCCGGTCTTCAGGTTCCGCAAGCGTAAGGCTTCCACTTTATGGTCGCCCTCTATCTCTTCGGCCACTGTATCCCAGATGATCTCCACCTTCTCCTGCTCGAACAATTTGTCCTGCAGAATCTTGGTGGCCCTGAGTCTGTTCCTCCTGTGGATCAGGTACACTCTGCGGGCGAACCTCGTAAGGTAGGCAGCCTCTTGGACGGCCGTGTTCCCACCCCCGATCACCGCCACTACCTTGTCCCTGAACATCGGCCCGTCGCAGGTGGCGCAGTAAGAAACGCCTCTTCCCATAAGCCCTCCCTCCCCGGGAACCTCGAGCTTTTTAGGCTGCGCCCCGGTCGCCACGATCAGCGCCCTGGCACGGAGCTCCCCCGAATCCGTATGCACTACCTTCCAGTCTCCGTCCACCTCGACCCTCCGGGCCTCGGCGGTGAGTATCTCCAACCCGAACTTCCTGGCCTGCTGCTCAAAGCGCCGGACGAGTTCGGCCCCCGATATCCCCTCCGGGAACCCCGGGTAGTTCTCTATAAGGTCGGTGAGGGCTGCCTGTCCACCTGGGGACATCTTCTCCAGAAGCAAGGTGTCCAGGCCAGCCCGACGGGCGTATATGCCGGCGGTCAAACCGGCTGGCCCCCCACCTACGACGATCAGGTCGTAACTCGCGCTTCCCACCTGGGTTTTCCCCGCCGGCATTCCTATGTTCAGCCGTATCTTCTCCATACCGTCCCCTCCGGTCTGTCCTCTAAGACGACCCCCAGATCCCTGAGCCGCTTCCTGATGCGGTCGGCCAATTCCCAGTACTTGGCTTTGCGGAGTTCGGCCCTTACCTCCACCAAAAGGTCCAAAAGCGCCTCCTCCCTGCCACCAGAAGTTTCCTCGAACTTGAACCCCAACACATCGCCGGCCAGCCGGCTGTACAGGCCTTCCACTTTCTCCAAGCTGACCTTAGAAGGCGTACCGGATTCCAGACGGGCGTGGACTTCCCGGGCCAGTTCGAAGAGGGCGGCCAAAGCTCCCGGGGTGTTGAAGTCGTCGTCCATAGCCTCTGAGAACGCCCTCTCGCACCTCTGGACCGCATCGGCGAGCCCCGGGTCCTCGGGCCCTTCGGAAACATAGCGCAGATGGTCCCGCACTGCCCATACCACAGTCCGCAATCTCTCCCATCCCCCCTGGGCTGCTCTCAGGGCCTCCTCTGTATAGTCCACGGGGGAGCGGTAATGACTGTTCAGGATGAAGAAACGCAGGACCATCGGACTGTAGGACTTGAGAGCTTCCTTGATCGTCACGAAGTTCCCCAAGGACTTGCCCATCTTCGTCCCGCCCACGGTGACCATATTGTTGTGCATCCAATACCGCACAAAGGGCTTGCCAGTGGCCGCCTCGCTCTGGGCTATCTCGCACTCGTGGTGGGGGAAGATGTTCTCCATCCCCCCACCGTGGATGTCCAAGGTCTCACCTAAGTACTTCATGGACATAACAGAACACTCCAGATGCCAGCCCGGATACCCCCATCCCCAGGGGCTGGGCCAGCGCAATATGTGTCCAGGTTCCGCACGTTTCCAGAGGGCGAAATCCGCAGGATGGCGCTTCTCGGGGTTGGGGGCTATACGCACCGCCTCCCACTGGTCTTCGAACCTCCTCCCCGAGAGCTTCCCGTATCCTCCGAACCTCTCCACAGAGAAGTACACCGAGCCGCCCACCTCGTAGGCGTATCCCTTATCCAAAAGCACCTTGATCAGCTCTATCTGCTCCGGGATGTGCCCGCTTGCCCGGGGGGAGATGTCCGGCCTTAGGTTTCCCAGGGCGTCCATATCCTCGAAATAGCTCCTCATATAGATTTCCACCAACTCCATCGGCTCTATACGCTCCGCGGCCGCCCTCTTTTCTATCTTGTCCTCGCCCTGGTCCGCATCGTCCGTCAAGTGCCCCACATCGGTGATGTTTTGGACGTAGCGGACCTTATAGCCCAGATATCTCAGGTACCGCACCACCACGTCGAAGCTCACGTAGCTTTTGGCGTGGCCGATGTGGGGGTGATCGTAAGTCGTCGGGCCGCACACATATATCCCCACGAACCCCTCGTGGAGGGGCCGGAACTCCTCCTTGTTCCGGGAAAGGGTATTGTAAACTCGAAGCGCCATACATCCCCCCTGAAACGCCCTCCCAGCTTCGGAGAATATAGTTCGAAAGCCCACCGAAATCAAGGAGTAGAGGCGTATGGCCATACACCCCTGCTTAGAGCACCTTCCCAATCGTCTCCCGCAACACCTCCGCCGACCGCTGCAGCCCGGAAAGCTCCTTGGGCCAAAGCTCCATCTCCACGTGCCCCTCCACCCCAAAGCGGCCCACCACTGTGGGAACGCTCAGGCAGACCTGCCTTATGTCGTACGCCCCCTGTAGCAGCGAGGACACAGGAAGCACGGCCTTCCGGTCCAGGCTCATAGCGTGTACCACCTCCCGCACCGCAACTCCCACGGCATATCCAGCCCCGCCCTTGAGCCTTATCATCTCCGCTCCGCTGCCCTTGGTGCGCTCGAAGATCTTCTGCACAGCAGCCTCGGAGTACCCGGGCATGTTCTTCAGGGGCACGCCGTTGACCGTGGCTGTGGACCATATGGGGACCATGCTGTCCCCGTGTTCCCCGAGAATCAGGGCGTCCACCTGGGTGGGGTCCACCCCGAAGTGCTCGGCCAAGAGCGACCTGAACCTGGTGGTGTCCAACATGGTGCCGAGCCCGAACACCCGCTCCGGGGGCAACCCCGACTCCCGCACCCCCAAGTACGTCAGCACGTCCACTGGGTTGGTCACCACCAACAGCACCGCCCCTTCCTTCCAACCTACCTCCTTCGCCCTCCCCAGGACCTCCCGGAACAGGGCCACGTTTCGGTTTATAAGGGCGAGCCGGCTTTCGTCAGGCCTTCTTCTAAGGCCTGCGGTTATGATCACCAGATCGGCCTCCGGTACCAGCTCGTAACCTCCGGCATAGAAACGCTGGGATGCCACAAAGGCAGAACCGTGCAGGAGGTCCAAGGCCTCCCCCCGTGCGGCGTCCTCGGCCACATCTACGAGCCCCACCTCCTGCACCACACCCCCCAACTGAAGTGCAAACGCTGTATTGGACCCGACTCTGCCAGCTCCGCCGACTATTACGACCTTCATTCATCCCCCTTTCTCTGTCTCCCCTTGGAACTCCAGCTTCGGCGTAACCGTCACCTTAGTGCCCGACGGCACAGAAGACGTCAGCCACACGTTCCCCCCGATCACCGACCCCTTGCCTATCCTGGTTTTACCCCCCAATATCGTGGCCTCTGCGTATATCGTAACCCCGTCCTCTATGGTGGGATGTCTCTTCCCCCCCTTGACCACCTTACCGTCCGGGCCTTTGGGGAAGCTTAAGGCCCCTAAGGTTACCCCTTGGTACATCTTCACCTCATCCCCGATCTCGGTGGTCTCCCCGATCACCACCCCCGTGCCGTGGTCTATGAAGAACCTCTCCCCTATCCTGGCCCCAGGGTGGATGTCTATTCCGGTCTGGCTGTGCGCCCACTCGGTCATCATTCTGGGGATAAGGGGGATGCCCCGCTCGTACAGCTCGTGCGCCACCCTATAGGTGGCTATGGCAGTGACGCAGGGGTAGCTCAGCATCACTTCCTCGTGGCTCTTGGCGGCCGGGTCTCCGTCGTAGGCTGCCTGCACGTCCAGCCAAAGGAGCCGCCTCAACTCCGGGACCTTCTCTAACAGGTACAGTACGCTCTCCTGGGCGGTCCTCCGGCACTCCTCCGGGGGCCGGTCCCCTTGATAAAGCAGGGCCTTTTCCGCCTCCTCGGAAAGCCGGACATAGATGGAATCCACCAGCGCCCGAACGAAGAACTTCACAGTCCTCCGGGATGGCGGCCCCTTCCCCAAGTATCCCGGGAACAGCAGCCGTAGGAGATCCTGCAGGACCTCAAGGACCACCTTCCGGGAGGGCAGGGGCCGCTCGTCTAAGTGGGCGGTCCGGTCGTATTTCTCGTAGGATTCGGCTATCTCCTCAGCTATGCGACACAGCTTATCCGTTATCTCCATCGGTGTTCCCCCTGTTAAGGTCGAATCTATAGGGATACTCCTGTAAGGGAGATGAAGGCGTTGTGGGAGCAGCGTCTTAGAGTTCAGAATTGAGCTGCCGACGAGCCCTTCTGGAGGGGCTCAGTATCCAGACCCGGCCGCCGGGGGAGGGCATCCTCCGGCCCTATCCGTCGTACATCCCCAGAGCCTCGGGCGAGCTTGGATATGAGCAGCAGTTCCTTCACCCCGGAGGATATAGGGTGAAGAAATGGCCCTACTTTGCCCTCTCAGCAAATGGCCCCCTCCAGCTCTATCACGTACATCTGCCTGCTCCCCTTGTGGGCGGAGTCTATGCACACGGCCTTCCCGTCCCTGCTCCAGCGGGGGTGGAGATCGCAGCGGATCTTCTCGCCCGTAAGCTTGGGAATGGAGAAGAACTTCCCCATCTCCAAAAGCTTCCCATCTTCTCCTGTGTCAGAACCCCCTCGCCCACAATCTCCCTCTCCCCCGTGCGGTCCCGGAAGCGGAAGTTGGCGAGGGGTAGGACCAGCCTGTGCTCCCCGGTCTTCAGGTCCATCCACCAGATCCCATCCCCCCCAGGAGTTGGGACGCCCTCGTACCTGTATCCAGGCCGGGTGCGGGCGACCTGGGAGAAGTTCAGACTCAGCGCATAGCTGCCGTCTGGGCTAAGAGCGTATACAGGCAGGGGCAGGGTCCGGGACTTACCCGTTGGAGCATACATCGTTGACCAGGCTTTGGCCTCGGCTATTCGGGTTTTTCAGAAATTCCCTTTTCTCCTTAAATATAACGCCTTTCCACTCATCGGGCAACCCATTTCTCTTTTGTGTAAGGTCGAAGAAATCCCTTGACAAGACGGTTGTACAAGGTATATATTCTGAAACCGAGAGGGTGTTTCCGTAGATAGTCAAATGATGTCCCCGAAGTTGACGGAGATGAAAAAGAACCATCTAAAAAATTTGGATTGCGCAAGCTGCGCTGCCAATATTGAAGATAATTTAAAGGGATTGGAGGGTGGAAGGGAACTCTTCCTTATCGTTTCCGCGGTGGTTTTGTTCGTCTTGGGGCTGATTTTTAGAAGGGAATTACATAACACACCCTACTCTATCGGCGAATACCTCGTTTTGTCCTCCGCCTACCTTCTGAGTGGGTGGGGTATTTTGTCCAGCGCCGGGCGCAATATACTCCGTGGAAAGGTCTTCGATGAGAACTTCTTGATGACAATTGCGACCCTTGGGGCAATTTTTATTCACGAATTGCCCGAAGCTGTGGGTGTGATGTTGTTCTTCAAAGTAGGCGAATTTTTCCAGAATCTCTCGGTCAACCGTTCTCGAAGATCTATCAAATCCCTTTTGGAGATACGTCCCGATTATGCCAATCTGAAGGTCGACGGGCAGATAAAGAAAATATCCCCGGAAGAAGTGAACATAGGGGATATCATCGTTATAAGGCCGGGCGAAAAGGTCCCCTTAGACGGCGAGGTCATAGCTGGGAGCTCTCAGGTCGATACGTCTGCGTTAACCGGAGAATCGATGCCCAGGACGGTGAAAGCTGGGGAGGCCGTCTTGGCGGGAATGATCAACAAAGTGGGGGTTCTCACCGTTAAAGTGACCAAGTCGTTCGGCGAGTCTTCGATATCCAAGATCTTGGACCTGGTGGAAAATGCGGAGGGTAAAAAAGCGGAGACCGAGAAATTTATCACAAGATTTGCCAGATCCTATACGCCCATTGTTGTCTCCGGAGCCTTAGCAGTTGCCGTACTCCCGCCTTTACTGACGGGAGCAGGGTTTTCGGAATGGATTTACCGTGCCCTCGTCCTTCTGGTGATCTCCTGTCCATGTGCACTGGCCATCAGCATTCCACTTGGATACTTCGGCGGTGTCGGCGGTGCTTCCCGGCGTGGTATTTTGGTGAAAGGTTCCAACTTTTTGGATGTTCTGGCTAAGGTAAGCACGGTGGTATTCGACAAAACGGGGACCCTTACCAAAGGCGTGTTTAAAGTAACCCAGGTCGTCCCTAAAAACGGTTTTACCGAAGAAAAGTTGATACATCTGGCGGCAGAGGCGGAATCGCAATCCAACCATCCCATCGCTCAGTCCATACTGGAGGCCTACGGCGGGGACGTCGACCCGTCGGTGGTCGAGGATTACGAGGAGATAGCGGGCCACGGAATAAGGGCGAGGGTGCGAGATCGGGTGGTCCTTGCGGGGAACGACCGCCTGTTACATCGGGAAAACATCGAGCACGATGTCTGCGACGTTGACGGCACGGCCGTCCACATAGTGGTAGACGACCTTTATGCCGGATATATTGTTATCGCTGATGAACTTAAGGAAGATGCCTTACGGGCGATCCGAGCTCTGAAGGGACTGGGCGTCGAAAAGATCGCGATGTTAACCGGGGATAGCAAGGAGGTTGCAGAAAGCGTCGCTCGGAGGCTTGGCTTAGATTCGTATCTCGCCGAGTTATTACCCGAGGAGAAAGTTGCAGCTGTTGAGAAGCTGCTCGGCGAAGCTGAAGAGGACGACAAGGTCACCTTCGTGGGCGACGGGATAAACGATGCACCGGTTATCGCCAGGGCTGACGTGGGCATAGCTATGGGCGGGCTGGGGTCCGATGCGGCCATAGAGACCGCGGACGTCGTGATTATGACCGACGCTCCATCGAAGGTCGCCGAGGCGATAGAGATAGGGAGAAAAACCCACAAAATCGTATGGGAGAATATCGGCCTCGCTTTTGCGGTCAAAGGCGTATTTATCGTGCTGGGGGTCCTGGGTCTTGCGACGATGTGGGAAGCTGTCTTTGCGGATGTGGGCGTGGCCCTTATCGCCATATTTAACGTTACCAGGGTTCTGAGATAGGATGGGGAGATGTCCTCACCACCGAAAATGACCACAACTGCGTCTCACTTGGGCGGAGGACGTGTTGCCCGTCTTCACAGGGAATCGCCCAACGGATAATATCGACGAGGAAAGCCGGACGGCAAACTATAGGAGGAAGCCTTGTTGGGGAAGCGAAGGAAGAAGGCCTACCAGGAGCTCGAGGAGTACCGGGGTCTGATGGAGGTGCCCTCTGAGTTCGAGGAAGGGTTCACCCTTAAGGCGTTCTTGGGGGTGCTGTTCGTGGCGTTTATAATGATCCCGGGAAACACATACCTCAAGCTTATGATCGGCGGCAACTTAGGAAGGGCTGCTGAGTGGGTGACCATCATCCTGTTCGCCGAGATCGCCAAGCGGTCGTTCACCACCATAAAGAAGCAGGAGGTATACATCCTCTGGTACGTGGCCGGGGCACTCATAGCCGCCGACACCGGGGCCTTCGAGGGCCTCATGTGGAACCAGTACCTGGTACAGTCCCCGGCCGCCAAGCAGTTCGGGATAACCAAGCTCATCCCCCCCTGGGTGGCGCCCCAGCCGAACTCCCCGGCCATAATCAACCGCACTTTCTTCCACATGGACTGGGTGCCCGCCATCCTTCTGCTCGTGGCGGGAATGCTGATCTCACGGGTGTCTTGGTTCACGATGGGATACGCCCTCTTCCGGCTGACATCGGACGTTGAGAGGCTTCCCTTCCCGTTCGCTCCCATCACGGCTCAGGGTGCGATGGCCTTGGCGGAGAGCACGACCGGTCAGGAGACCTGGAGGTGGAGGTGGTTTAGCACGGGGGCCATGATCGGCCTGGCGTTCGGCGCCATCTACGTGGGGCTTCCGGCCGTCACCGGGGCGGTTCTAACCGAACCCCTCCAGCTCATACCCATCCCCTGGATAGACCTGACCCACATCACCGGGAACTTCATCCCGGCCACGCCCATAGGGTTCACCGCTCACCTGTGGCCCGTATTCTGGGGGTTGGTCGCCCCGTTCTGGGCGATAGTGGGGGGGTTCTTAGGGATGGTCGCCCACACGATCGCCACCCCCCTCCTGTACAAGGCCGGGTACCTTACCCACTGGAGGCAGGGGATGGGGGTGATAGAGACCTTCTTCGTAAACAGCGTGGACTTCTGGATGAGCTTCGGAATAGGGGTTACCTTAGCCATAGCTATCATCGGGTTCTACCAGGTGTTCTCCACATTGGCGCGGCGCAGGGGCCGGATAAGCCTCCAGAGCACAAAGCCTCCGAAGGGACGGGGCGATTTTCCCGTATGGATGGCATTGGGCCTGTATTCATTGTCGACTTTCGCCATCCTCGGCATAGCCAAAGTGCTCCTTCCGGACTTCTCCAGGTTCGCCTGGTTCTTCCTTTTCTTCGGGTTCGTGTACACGCCCATACAGTCTTTCATCAACGCCACTCTTTGGGCTACAGTGGGACAGACTGTCTCCATCCCCTATGTACGGGAGGCCACGATAATCCTGAGCGGGTACCGCGGTGTGGACATTTGGTTCGTGCCCATCCCCATAGCTAACTATGGGATCACGGTGAATAAGTTCCGGGTGACGGAACTCACCGGGACCAAGTTCACCAGCATTATGAAGGCAGAGGCTTTCATGGTGCCCATAACGTTGCTCACGAGCTTTATGTACTGGTCGTACATCTGGAAGCTTGCCCCCATCCCCTCGTCTTCGTATCCTTACGCCCAGCTTTTCTGGAGGCTGCGGGCGTACCAACAGTGCCTTTGGATCACGGGCACATTCCGGGCTGAACTTAAAGTCCAGGAGGACACCATAGCATGGCAGCCGGCGAACCTGACGGACCGGTCGTGGTGGTACTGGAGGGTGCGGGCTGTGGACATGGAGCGGCTGGCGGATGCCCTGATCCGGGACGGGAAGTTGTCCCCCGACCAGCGGGAGTCCTTTGTGACGGGCAAGCTGGGCCGGAAGGCCGCGGGACGGGCCTTGGAACTGGACGGGGTCATGGGTCCCTGGTCCCAGGTCCAGGCCATTTTCACCGATTTCGAGGGCAAAGGCGATGTGCCCGAGCGGATGAAAACCCTGCCGGAGCTTAGGGAGGAGGTTCGAGTTCTGCCGGACCTCCTGGTGGAGCCGGTGGGGCCGGAGGACGGCGTGGTCGTCCGGACCGCCATACCGGAACTTAAGGTAAGGCACACGAGGAGCCCGGAGGGACACCACATACAGTACTACTTCGAGATAGACCTGGACCCCACCTTCACCAGCCCCTGGATGCAGGCCTCCACGGACGAACCCTGGCTGTTCCAGGCCATTAAGCCCAAGGTCATAGGGGTGGGTTTCGCCATAGCGCTAGGGTCCTATATCGTGCTTTCGCTTTTCGGGCTCCCCATCCTGCTCATCTTCGGGTACGTGCGGAGCCTCACCACCATACCCCACTGGATGGCCACAGAGATCATAGGAGCCCTGCTGGCGAGGTACTACTTCTGGAACAAGTACGGCAAGCAGCGGTGGCGGCTGTACGCCGCAGTGCTGTCGGTGGGGTTCGCAGCCGGTATGGCGCTGACCGGGATGGCGGCCATAGCGATAGCTTTGATACAGAAGTCTGTCTCTGTATTGATCTTCTGATATAGCCCCAAGAAATAGGGGCCATACGCCCCTACTCGAATTTCGGGGACCCCTTCGGGTATGAAGTGGAACTTATTCGGATGGCAGGGGCTTTCCTTCCCTGTGCCCGAGGATTGGAACCTGAGCAAGATAACTGGGGACGCCCGGTCCGGCTCTGTGCGGCTGGACGACGGGGAGATCGTCCGGGTGGAGGCGGAGTGGAGGGACACAGAGGGAAGGGCCCCCGGGGTCACAGCCTTAGTGGACCGGTACGTGGAGGGACTGACGAAGAAGGCGGCCAAGGCCGGCAGGCGCTTGGAAGTGCGACGCAGGGTTCGGTTGCTTCCCGAGGGAAGCCTTCCAGACAAGGAGTGGGAGATCTTCTCCTGGAGGGCGGAGGGTCGAGTGTATAATCTTGCCTGGAGGTGCCGGACCTGCGGAAGGATCGGGCTGGTGCGGGTGTTCGCCAGGGGGAGCGAGGACATCGGCCGGTACGCCGGCCAGGTGTTCGGCGGGTTGGAGGACCACCCTGTGGACGGGAGGCAGCTTTGGGGGGTGTACGGGATGGTGGTGCGGGTCTCGGAGGGATTTCGCTTAGAGGAGCATAACCTGCGTACCGGGCACATACGGCTTGTGTTCCGGGAGGGGAATAGGGAGTTGGCCGTCGAGCGGGTGGGCCTGGCGGACATTATGCTCAGGGGGAGGACTCTTAAGGAGTGGTTCTTAGGGTTCTTCGATAAGGTCCTCCGGGACTTTGAGGCGCCTTCGTTCGAAGGCACGAGTTTCCTCGGGCATCCGGGGGTAAGGGTGTTCGCCCCGCCCAAGAAGCTCTGGAAAAGGCCCCTGTTCCCCACTTTGAACCGGGTGCGGCGTTCCCGATTTCTAAGGGGATGCGTGTGGCACTGTGCGGACATGAACACAATCTGGGCGATCACAACTACTTCAAGGGACCAGGAAGATTTATTCGTAGAGGAGGTCGTACAGAATGTTTCGTGCCACCAAGGCCAAGCGCATCAGCCGGGAGGCGATGCTCAAGTCCCGTCCGATTCGTAACGCCCAGGTGCAGTGGGAGCGAGACGAGAACGGTGAGGTGGTGATCACCTTAGAGCGGAGGGAGACCTGGAAGGCAAAGCTCCTGTCCAAGTTCTTCTACATCCCCAAGAGACATAGGATAAGCCTGGACGAGGTTGGTTCCCGGATATGGGAGCTGTGCGACGGGGACCACACCGTGCGGGACCTGATAGAGTACCTCAAAAAGCAGTACAAGCTCAACCCGAAAGAGGCCGAAGTTTCCCTGACCCATTACCTCAAGCAATTGGGCCGCAAGCGCCTCGTTGGCTTCGCAGTCCCGCTCCAGAAAAAATGAGGAGGTGTGGTCTATGAGGAGATCTCAAGTGTGGCTGTTGGGGTTGCTCTTCATCGCAGGAATGGCGGAGGGGAAGGTCCTGCTTCAGGTGGACGTGGATTACGAGATGTTCCGTACGGCGTCGTTCACGATGGAGGACTGGGACAACAATCCCAGGCTCTGGTGTCTACACATACGTTCGGATTCCGTTGTAGAGAGGGCCAGTGTCCATTTTACCCTCTCGGCGGAGCACTGGGGGAAGATATTGCACGGCAGAAGTCCTATCTTCCGAATGGATATCGGGACGACTATAAAGTGCAACAGAGACTTCCCGACTAAGTACTGGAAGGTCGAAAACGAGGACTTCGAACAGGAGGTGCGGCGCCTCCAGCGGCTTCCCGAGGATACCTACACTCTGTCCTTCGAAGTTCGGGATGAGGACACGGGAAGTAGATTGGCGAGTAGTGCCGAGGAGATATACATCGTAAGTCCATCCGCTCCGGTCCTCATCAGTCCCCCAGACCGAGGTTCGGTAGGGCTGGTCCCTACCTTCCAGTGGAGGGGATGTCGGGTCCGGGGGGTGCTCCGGCGGGAGGAGCCCCTCCAGATCACCTATACCCTGAGGGTGTACCGGATGTTCGACGAAGGAGGTGAGGCGCTTTCCCTCGAGGAGGCATTGGGGAGGGACCCCGTATTCGAGGAACACCTGACGGTCCCGGAGGAAGGGGGAAGTCCGGGGACGCACTCGCTGTCCTTCGACCCGGGCAGGGCGGTGGAGCCATTGAGGCCTGGGATGCAGTACGCCTGGTATGTGCAGGCAGTGGACGAGGAGGGGAGGTACGTGGGGGAGAACGAAGGACGCAGCCAGGCGTTCCAGTTCGCGATCGCCTTCCGCCCCCCCCAGCCCCTCTCTCCGGTCGGTGGGATGGAAGTAACCACCCCATCTCCCCAGTTCACCTGGAACGAGGCCCAGGTCGTAGGAGCACAGCTGTTCTACCGATTGGAAGTCTCATCTGAGCCCGACTTCGGGGAGGTGTATCACCGTGCCGAGGACATATCCGGAGGTTCGTACTTCTACGACGGTCCCCCCCTGTGGCCCGGTACAGCTTACTACTGGCGGGTGCAGGCCGTGGACGCTTCTGGATGGCCTATGGGGGACTTCACCGAGCCGGAATACTTCCACACCCCCTTGCTGCGCCTGTTAGAGCCCGTAGAGAGGGCCTCATCACTGAAGCCCACCTTTATATGGAGCCAGTACGGGTCCATAGATGTCTATCGGGTCGTCCTGCTGCAGGAAGGGGAGGTGCTCTGGGAAGAAGAGGCGTACGGCTCCCAACTGGCCCACCCCGAGGGCAGGCCTCCCTTGGAACCGGGCAAGGTCTATACCTGGCGGCTTTATGCGCTATACAGGGGGAGGCCGGTCGGGGCATATAGGGAGGTCTCCTTCAACACCCCCGCGCCGGATGCCCGGGCGGTCACCCTGATAGCCCCTGTGGACGTCGTAGCCGAGCTTCCCGTGCACTTCCGGTGGGAGCCCTTGGAGGGGGCTCAGGTGTATGTGCTCCAGGTGTTCGATGGAGAAGGAGTTCAGGTCCTCTTAAAAGAGGTAAGGGAGACAAGTTTCTTAGCGGGGGACCTGGTGCCCGGCAGGATGTACCGATGGCAGGTGCGCCCGGACCTGGGGCTTCCCAGCGAGATGGCCACGTTCTATACAGCCGCCCCCCCCGAGATGCAGGAGGTCACGGACATCTTGTTCACATGGGACCCCATCCCCGGAGCACTCCGGTACAGGTTCACCCTCTACTACGACCGTGACCTTTCCAGGCCCATATGGACCACCACCGCCTATCGGACGGTCCTGTTCTACCCGGCAGCAGCCCCTCCCCTCGAGGCAGGCCGCACGTACTACTGGAGGGTCCAGGGGTTGGGGGCGGACGAAACCGCTGTCGGGGAGTCCCGGGGGGAGTTCCAGATGGCCGCCCCCCCGGGTGCCTATAAGATGTCCCCGGAGGAGCTGGGGAGGGCGATCCGGGCTTTCCTGCCGGAACAGAAGGGCCTGGAGCTGATCTCGGTGAGGAGGGTCACGGTGGACGGCAAGCCGGCGGACCCGAGCGAGGTACTCCGGCTCCTGCGTACGTATCGGATAGTAGCGGTTACTGTGGAATGATGAGGATATGGAGCTTCCGGTGGGACGTAATTTTTAAGGCTCGGCGGGTCTGAGGTACTTCAAGAGGAGCACCCCTCCTACGATCACCCCTACGTACATCGTAAAGAACCTCCAGAGCACCGTATATATGGGCAGAAAGGTCCTGGGCACGATGCGGGCCATCAGGGCGGCCGAGACCAGCTCGGCGATCCCACTGGAACCTGGGCTCGGGGCAAAGTAGGTGATAAGGGTCAGTAAGGCCTGTATCAATAGTACCTGTCCGAACGTGGCCGGAAGGCCGAGGCCCCGCACGACCACCCAAGCTATGGCGAATTTATTGAAGAACAAGATCATAGTTATAATTAAACCGGACAATAAAGCGAACTTACCCCTGTGCCAGTAGAGCACGAAACTCTCCCGGCATTCTTCTATAAGCTCCAGAAGACGGCGGATAGCAGGCCGAGTGTGGAGCTCCCTCCTGATCAGAAAGCCTATCCCCCTTATGAAGGTCTCCGTGATTCTCACCATTGTTTTAGGGCGGACGAGGAAGAGGGCGAAAATTAGGGATACTCCCACGAAGGCCGAAGCCCCAAGTCGGAAGAAGGGCTGTAGGCGCACCCCCACCGCTGCCTCTGCCCCCGCTACCGTGATCCAGATGGCGAAGAGGAGGAGGACTGTCACCGTCATCATAAAGGTAACCACCGCCGATGCGATAGCTTTGGGCAGGGGAAGACCGTTGCGGTGGAGCACGAAGATATGGGCCGGACCCCCGCCGCTCTGGGATGGGGTTATGGCCCCCACGCATAAGTTGGCCATACTGGCCTGTATGGAGGCCGGGTACGATATGGGCGAGAGCACGTTCGTGAGCACGTATATCCGTCCTCCCCCTAACGCCCAGTCCAATCCGGCAAGTCCCAGGGCAAGCAAGAGGTACTCCGCCCTCAGCCTGCCCAGGGCGCGGAAGGTCTCCGAGGACGAGGCCAACAGGAACAGGACGATCAGGCCCAAAAGGGACCAGAAGAAGAAAGTCCGTACCCCCCGTCGGACATAAGAACGAGTAATATCGGGCCTTAGGGGGAAATCTTGTTGGGACATCTTACGAACCTGTCTCCTCTTTCTGGTGACGAAGCCAGGGATAGGGGGATTGTTTGTGGTCCAAGGCGATACCAAGCTTCGAAGGTGGAGTGGCGGGGACCTCCGAAGCGGTAAGGGATTCGATCCGGCGTGCCGAAGAGCATGGTTTCCAGGAAGCGCTCCTTGGGCGTCATATATCCTCCTTTCAACGTCCAAACCGGCTCCAAAATAAACCGTTTCGATCGGAAAGTCAAGAGACTTGACTTCTCCGATGGGAGGTTTTATATTTTTTCCAAGTTAGTGGCGCCAGTAGCTCAGCTGGACAGAGCAACGGACTTCTAATCCGTAGGTC
>DTXA01000368.1 GCA_012962735.1 Candidatus Latescibacterota bacterium | reverse complement strand
CGAACTTCGAGACCCCTCCGAAGACTAGGAGGTCTACCCCTAAGATGGCCCCTATCCTGCGGGCTGTGCTGGCGTCGACCACGCCTGAGACCTGGAGCTTCTGTTCCTCCAACATCTCCTGGATGCGGCCTCTTTCCACCACCTGGAACACTCTGTCGTTTACAAGCTTGGTGGTGAGCATCTCGGAAATGGCCGCTCCGTAACCCTCCTCCTGGGCGGCCCGGTTGGCATCGGCGAAGGGGAAGACGGCTATACGTTTCTTGGCCTCCTGGGCATAGGCCCAGTCGCCGAAGACGTACACCCAGAGGAAGGCAAGCAAGGCACCTAAAGCCACAGGCTTAGGGAGTTTCATAACCCTCCTCCTTTGTGGAGTGTTTTCAAATCTGTCTCAATGTACTTCCCTTAAGCAAAAATGTCAATAGTGCATTCTATAAGGTAAGGAACGGCCAAGGGAATTCTGTGAGCTCGGTCACACCCGTAATTTTTCGGCTTGGCCCTATGTAGGTTTCGGGTCCTCTACCTGTAACATGTCTCCTTCCTTGAGAAGATACAGGAAGTCGCCCTCTGCGCCGTGGCCCACGTTGGCGACCACAGCTCCGCTTTTGAGACGACGCAGGGCCTTTCGATGGAGGTGGCCGCAGAGGTGGACCTTGGGGGAGATCAGACGGAAAGCCTCGAGGAAGCACCGCTGGCCGCCATGCCTGCCGGTCGGGGTGAGATCTGCCAGGCCTATGGGGCATGCATGGGTGATGAGTATATCTATCCCCTTCCCCTCCAAGGAGCCGGCGATTTCGGCAACCTCCTCGTCGGTGATGTACCAGGGTTTGCGATGGGACTTGGCCCATATCCCGCCGATACCCGCCACCCTAAGCTTCAGGACCTTCCGGACCTCCTCCCGACCGAGCAGGACAGGGGAGCCGTCCCTGTTGCGGATGTAGCCCAAAAGCTCTATGTCGTCGTGGTTGCCGAAGACCGTGAGAAGATATATCCGGGCGACGATCCGGCCGAAATCCTCCTCCCGGACTTGGTCCGGGTCCCCCCAGTCCCCGCAGGAGAGTAGAAGGTCGGGCTGCTCACGCTCGAGGAGCTCCCAGATGAGTCCCCAGTGGCCGTGTAAGTCGCCGACCGCTACGGCTTTCATCATCTATTTTTTCTGCAGATGCACGAAGTGGGCGATGGAACGGTCGTAGGTGCGCTCTGCCTCTTCGTCAAAGAAGCAGGCTGGAAGTTCTCCGTGCTGCCTGTGGTAGTGTAGGCAGAGGCAGCAGTTTCCTTTACGAGGGCAGGGTTCGTAGGTGCAGTTGCACATCTGGAGGTTCTGTGTGTACTGGGGGCATTCCATGGTTACCTCCTATATATGTCCCAAACTCCTTTCAAACTTATAGGCTGCGGAGGTATTGGATGGCCTGGGAGATGTCCCGGACGGGGTCGTCCCCGACCTCCCGCTCTACGGTGAGGAAGCCGTCGTACCCGAGCTCGTCGAGGACGGCTATGTAACGGGGGAAGTCCACGTCGCCCTCGCCTAAGGGGACTTCCCCGTCCCCCCTTACGCCGTCCTTGGCGTGGGTGTGGACAATGTAGTCGGCCAGCACCCGCACACCGGTTATGTGGTCGAAGCCCTTCATCACGAGGTTGGCGGGGTCGTAGTTGACCTTGACGAACCCGTGGGGGACCTGCTCTAAGAACCTGCGCAGGTGCTCCGCGCTTTCCGGGCCGGTCTCGGTGGCGAAGTACACCCCCTTCTCTGCTCCGTACTCGGAGATCTGGGCCATCGCCTCGAGGCACACCTTCCAACGGGGATCGTCCTCGTCCTCGGGTAACACGCCTATATGGGAGGTGATGACCCCGGTCCCCAGGTCTACGGCTAGGTCTATGCAAGCTTTGATCTTGGGTATAAGCTCCCGGTTGCGTTCGGGGTCCATAAAGCCGCCGCCGTAGTCGGCACATAGAGCGCTCATCACAAGGTTACAGTCTTCCATAAACTTACGAAAGTCCTTCCTGGCAGATGGGGTCATGTTCTCCGGGGCCATCTCACCCCGGGTTACGTGCACCTGCACTCCATCCACGCCGAGTTCCACGGCTTTGCGTATCCCCTCCCGCACGCCCAGGCGGAAGGATTCCACCATTACGCCGATCTTGCGATCTCGCATCTCGCCTCCTTAGCTATAGCCCCAAAAAGTTCTTCGCTCCCTAAGGTGAACGATCGTTCCTTAGGAGATATAACGGTTCTACAGGTGCTTCTCAGGCAGCGGTGGCCTGGGCTCCGCAGCAAGGGAGAGATCGGAGCGTTCGCCACGGTTCAGGTAGAAGCTCCCTGCCCGGGCCACCATGGCGGCGTTGTCGGTGCACAGGACTGGGGACGGG
>DTXA01000367.1 GCA_012962735.1 Candidatus Latescibacterota bacterium | reverse complement strand
TAGGGGTTTTCTTCGGAATGTACCCTGCGAACAAGGCTGCGAAGCTGGACCCTGTGGAGGCGTTGAGGTACGAATGACTAAAGGACCCTCACCCAGGCTATACACTCCAATTCCTCCTCGCTCTGCGGAGCCGAAGCTCGCTCCCCTTCCACAGGAGGTGGATGGGGATGCCCCTCGGCGAACTCCAGAAGCCGCCGCATCCATCCTTCTCGGGACCACCGAGAGCGTGCCCGCCACAGCTTCCGCAGCTCCCTTAGGTCCGGACCGGCGACTGGCCGGACTTCGAAATACTCAAGCAGGCGGTTGCGGTCCGCCGATGGAGGGAGGGCGTGCAGCCAGGTCACTATCTGCCGCTGAGGGGTGGGAAGGCGGTCCGGGGCCACCTCTGCCCTGCGGATTTGGTTCCAGAGGTATCTGCGCAGTCTTTTGATGTAGGGCCGGGGGTCGAAATCTTCGGGAAGCTGAGCTGCTTCCTCGTAAGGTGAGCACCGTATCGTGCGGATCGCCTCCAGCCGCCGGTCTACGATCCTTCCGTCCACCTCCCGGTAAAAGAGCCAATGATGGGAGTTGGTCATAGGATTACGGAAGGCAGCGAATAGGCCGCGAGGAACATCTCCTGAACTCCCACGAGCCGTGCCCACGCCCGGAGGGATGCGCTTCAGCTGTTCCTCTCCTAACTCCTTCAGGAAGCGAAGCAGGTCCTGTCTGAGGAACTCCCCTAAGGTGAGTTCGCTTTCGACCTCAAGTTCCTCCAGCGCACTCCCGTCCTCCTGGCTTACCCGGCGCAGGATATTGAAGTCCATCGGATTAGGTGTCTCCCCTAAGACTGAGGCATCGAGCCCCACGGTGCGGTTGATAGCGTTCAGCTTCTCGTAGAGCCTCCCTAAGAGGCCCAGGAGTTCTTCAAGTTCCTCCTCGGGGAAGAAGTTATATACGTGAACGACTTCATGCGGCGAGCCGATGCGGTCGAGCCTGCCTATCCTCTGCACCATGCGCACAGGGTTCCAGTGCAGGTCGTAGTTGACCAGGACGGAGGCATCCTGGAGGTTCTGGCCCTCGGAGAGCACGTCCGTGCTTATGAGGAGGTAGATCTGCTCTTCTGGAGGGATATCGGCGTCGTTGGCCTGGGGAGCAAAGCGACGAATTCGTGCTTGACGATCCTTGGGTTCCACCCTGCTGTCCACTATGGATATCCGAGCGTGCTCGAGGACATCGATTCTCAGGTTGCGGTAAAGGTATCGGGCTGTGTCCTTAAAGTAGGAGAAGATCACCACCCTTCTGCCCCTCAGTTCAGGTGAAATGAGGAGGTCTTTAAGGGCTTGGAGCTTCCCGTCGGGTCGTTCCTGTTTCAGCTCTTTTATGATCCCGGCCAGTGAACGGAGGTCGGCCTGCACGGCCTGGCGGATGCTCTCCACTTCGTAGGCTTCGGTGGGCAGGAGGGGCAGCGATTCCAGGAACTTCTCCATGTCCGGAGTTTCATCATCGTCCGCACCTTCGATCTGTAACCAGCGGCGGTAGGCCCTCGAGTCAAGTAGGCGGCCCTCATCCAGCGCCTGCAGAAAGTATTCGAGGAACCTGTGCAGGCGCTGGAGAGATATCCGCAGGGCCTCTACTGAGGACTCCAAGCGCTTAAGGTAAAGCACCCGCATGATGTGGGCCAAGGCCGTCTGGCGGCCGACGGCCATCAGGAACTCATGGGCCTGCTCCTTGGACCAGCCCAGGGATTGTCGAAGTCGCTGGACCATGCTGTCCCGGCTTTCCCCGGGCGTTTCAAAGAGGCCCAGCTTGGTCCACCTTCTGTGAGCCTCCAGAAGTTCCCGCCTATATGTCTCCAGCTGGTATGGAGCCAGCAGCAGGTTTTCGATGGCTTCTGCAATACGGTGATAAAGGTCCGGCCCGTAGGTTCCCTTAAGGCTGTACCTGACGGTGTGGAGTTCCCGCTCGGGGAACCGTATCACCTGCCCGTCGATCTCGGCGTCCGGATAGTTCTGGCGGATGAAGGACCGGCTCCGGCGCACGGCCAGGGCTTCCAACACTTCGTAGAGGGCATCTTTGTCCTCCTCCGCCCGGCGGAAGTATTCCCAAAGGTCGGGGATACCCACACCGAGGAGGAAGCGCCTATCATCTCGGGTTATAAGCCGCACCTGATGATAGAGGTCAAAGATGGTGTTATTGACCGGTGTGGCGGTAAGCAGAATGACCCTCTTGTCCGGTTCTCCCTGAGTGATGAGTTTGAATAGGTTCGGCCAGCGGTTCGTATCCGGATTTCGGAAGTTGTGGCTTTCGTCCACAACTATGGTCCGGAAGCGACGGGCGTATTCCTCTGTGGGAAAATCCCGCCGGCTCACACGCTCCATAGAGACGATCTGGTGGGGGATGCCGAACCGCTGGAGCCATGGCCTCCAGACGGTATCTGCCACGGCGGCAGGACAGACGATGAGCGCCGTCTGCCGCTCCCGATAGGCATAGTCATCCAGAAGCCGAAGGGCCAGGAAAGTCTTTCCCAGGCCCACCGAGTCGGCGATGAGGACGCCGCCGTAGTTCTCCAGGATCTCCTTCGCTGCTAAGTAGCCATCGTGCTGGAAGTCGGCCAGGGCGATGGGTGAGGGCTTCTCGTCCTTCTCGCCCAGTTCCAGGTCCAGCTGGTCCCGTAGTGCCTCGTAGATGACCTTGATGTAGATTTCGTAGGGGGTGTAGGTGCGGGTAAAGCGCTCGAGCAGTTCCAGGAGTTCGGCCTTATAGTCCTCGGCCTCCTCCCACAGCTTTTCGAACCAGTCTTTAAGTTCGCTCACGGCAGAGGCTTGCTTTAGGACAGCGTTCAATTCAAGATTTGTCGTAAGACCTGCCCCGGTGAAGTTGGAGGAGCCCACGACCCCCAAAGCGCCCAGGGTCGGGAGACCGCTTACGATGTAGGCCTTGCCGTGGACGAAGGCACTCTCGTAATTCCTGACCTCTACGGTGCTTTGTGCCAGGAAGTCGTGCCAGTGCTGGACCTCCCGGGCGATAGTT
>DTXA01000366.1 GCA_012962735.1 Candidatus Latescibacterota bacterium | reverse complement strand
GCAGGAGGTCTTGGAGGGCAACTTTCGCAGGGACTTGTACTACCGGCTGAAGGTGGTGGAGATCCACATACCCCCCCTCCGGGCCCACCCCGAGGACATCCCGCTTTTGGTGCAGGCCTTCGTGGACGAATACATCCGGGAGCACGGCATCGCCTTCGGGGGCATATCGGAGGATGCTATGGAGGTCCTGATGCGCTACCCCTGGCCCGGCAACGTCCGGGAGCTGCGCAACGTGGTGGAGCGGATGATAGTGCTCTCAAAGGGGAGGCACATAACCGCATCCGATGTCTCCCAGTACCTCGACGAGCGCTTCGAGCTCTCCCGCAACCTCCCCGTGGCCACAGGCAAGACCCCGGACCAGGTGGAGCGGGAGCTTATATACCGGGTGTTGCTCGAGGTTCGTCAGGAGCTATCGGAGATCAGGGACATACTGCTCAGGGAGCGCAGACCTGAGCCCGTCCCCTACATCCCGAAGGAGGTGGAGTTCGTAGAGGAGCCGGCCGAGGAGGCCGAGGTGAAGACGATGGAGGAGGTGGAAAAGGAGATGATCCAGAAAGCCCTCCGCCAGACCGGCGGCAACCGCCGCAAGGCCGCCAAGCTCTTAAGAATAGGGGAGCGAACCTTATACCGCAAGCTCCACAAGTACGGCCTGAGATAACCTCAGTCCTTTAACTTCCCTGCGTGTTCCCCCACCTTCCGAACCGCCCTTACGATGTCCTCCATATCCTCCTTGGACCCCAACAGCACGCTCTGTGAAAGCCACACTATCTCCCGGCAGACCTGTTCGGCGTTGGGACAGTAAACCTCAGTGTAGTCCATCTCCTTTCCGTAATACGGGCAGGAGAGGGGGCAGTACTTAGGGCCTTCCCCTTTGTGGCCGAAAAGGGGGTTTCGGTACAAGGGGAAGGGATATCCGGGGCTGGCCGGTATCCCCTCCGCGTTGAGGGCCTCGATGAACCTCTCCCTGGATACGCCCCCGAAGCGCTCCGGCACGTATCGGAAGCAGTACAGGTGGTAGGATCTGCGATCTCCCTTGGATTCCTGTTGGAGCAGCTCTATCCCCTCTATCTCCCCCAGTCCCTCGTCCAAGGCACGGGCGTTCTCTATCCTCCGGGTCACCTGGTCG
>DTXA01000365.1 GCA_012962735.1 Candidatus Latescibacterota bacterium | reverse complement strand
GGAGGGGGGAAGCTCAACCCTCCGGCCCCACACAGTGCGGCTTCTGGCAGCCGAGAGCACCAGTTCCTCCTTCGCCCGTGTCATCCCCACGTAGAAGAGCCTGCGCTCCTCCTCCACTTCCCCATCTTCGTGTGGCAGGAGTCCATCTTCTACCCCGACGATGAAGACCACGGGAAACTCCAGCCCCTTGGCCGCGTGCAGGGTCATCAGCGAGACTGCCTCGGTCGGCGGGCCCTCCCCCCTGCGCTCATAGTCCCCGTCCCGGTAAAGTGGGAGCGTCTCTAAGAAGTCCCTCAAGGTCCCCCTGCCCTCGGCTAAGCGCAGGAGGCGCAAGAGGTGCTCGTCCTCCCCGAAGGCATTAACCCACCTCAGCACAGCATCCCGGGCGGGCTTATCCTCCACTCCCCGGAAGGCCTCTAAGGCTTCCCTTAGCCTCCCGAGGGTTCCCCTCCATTCCCCCCTTAAAACCCGCTCCCCTGGGGGGAGGGCGAAGGGCCCCTCGGAGAGCACCATCCTTATGCGGAAGGGGTCCTGTGGGTTCAGCAGGAACTTGAAGAAGGCCAGTGCCCCCCTCACCGATGGCTCCTCTAAGAATCCCCGTCCCCCTACCACCCGGTAGGGCAACCCCTCCTTGAGGAAGCACTCCTCCAATACCTCGGCCTGACGAGCCGTCCGGAAGAGCACCGCGAAGTCCCCAAAGCTCCGGGCCTCCCCAGGCTCCCCCTGCGCCTGAAGCATAGTTGCCCCCCCAACCATCCGGCCGATCTCCCGGACAACGGCTATACCCTCTGCAAGTTCGCTCGAGGGACGGAGAAGCCTGACCTTGGGCCCTTCGTTCCGGTGGGCCCGGAGCTTTCCGGGCAGCCGGTCAGGGTTGTGGGAGATGAGGTGCCAGGCCGCCCTGAGAAGGGGAGCGGGGCATCGGTAAGAGGTCTCCAAGTATACCCAGCGTGCACCAGGGAAATCCTCCCTCAGACGGATGAAAAACCTGTAGTCCGCCCCCCTGAACCCGTATATGGCCTGGTCCGGGTCCCCGATGACAAATAGCCCCTCCCCGCCCCCGGCTAAGAGGCGCACAAGCTTGTACTGGGGGAGGTTCACGTCCTGGAACTCGTCCACCAGCAGGTGCTGGAACCTCTCCCTCG
>DTXA01000364.1 GCA_012962735.1 Candidatus Latescibacterota bacterium | reverse complement strand
GGCCGGCGTTGGTGCCTTCAGCCGCATGCTCGCTGTTGGGCTGGCCCAACAGATACTTATCGGCCCACTTAGCCTGGCCGACCTCGGCATCTATCTGGTTGTTCAACTGCTGCAGCTCGGACAGGATGGCCTCCCGCTCCTCGCTACCTAAGGTGTCGTTGGCAGCCTGCTCGGCCAGGGACTTCATCCTGTGGAGGATGTCGTTGATGTTGTTCAGGTGTCCCTCGGCCACGGTCATCAGGTTCCTGGCGCTTGCGATGTTGTCCAACGCCACCCCGATGCCCTCAGATTTGACCAGGAGTTTATTGGCGATGGTGAGCCCGGCGGCGTCATCGGCTGCGGAGTTGATACGCTTGCCGGTGGCCATCCTGATCTGGTGGACCGCCAGACGGCGGTTGATGTCGTTAAGGACCTGAAGGGCGCTGAGAGCGCCGATGTTGATGTTGATCCGGTTATAATCCACCTGCGCCATCTTTACCTCCTTGTAGTCTCATCGGGCGTCCTTGCTCCTTACACCTGCCTCGGCCCTTGCGATTCCATCCCCCCTTCCCGGGCCTGGTTTCTACTTTATTATATCGGCAGTTTCAGAGGGGACTTTAGAAGAATTTTCTTCCGGCTCGAGCGGAAAATTTTTCCCAAATCCCGGAACATGGGACAGGGCCCGGCCGTATCTTCCGGCTTCAGCGGCACAGGTACGGGATTTGCTGAAGACTCCCACCGGACGTCGGTGGAACTCGATGCCGGAAGGAGGTGCTATGGACCAAAGCGAAGAGATGTTGGAGCTGGTGGGGTTCAAGCTGGAGGGAGAAGAGTTCGGGGTGCCCATCCAGAGCGTGCGGGAGATCATACGAATGCAGAATGTGACCCGGGTGCCCCATGCGCCGGAGTTCGTGGAAGGGGTGATAAACCTCAGGGGGCAAGTCGTGCCGATCGTGGACCTGAGGAAGCGGTTGGGCATGCCGCCAAAGGAAAGCGACAGGCTTACAAGGATCATAATCGTGGAGCCAGACGGGGAGCTGGCCGGGTTCATCGTGGATTCGGTGACAGAGGTGCTCAGGTTAAGGGGGGACCAGATCGAACCGCCTCCGGAGATGGCCGTTAGGGTAGAACAGAGGTATATAACTGCTGTCGGAAAACTGGACGACAGGCTGTTGATATTGTTGGACCTGCAGCAGATATTGTCTCCAGAGGAGCGGGAACAGGTACGCTCGTCTCGACTAAACAAGCTGGATCGGAAGAGGGAGGTTCAAATATGAAACATATCGTTGCTTTTATCGTTGCTTTGCTCCTGCCGAGATATGCTCCTGCAGAGCAGGCCGCGCCTCAGGACATACTCTTCGGCATACGGCATATATTTCCTAAAGTTTTGAAGATCGGAGTGTTGTATTCCTCCAAAAAAGAGAAAGCCTATCAGCTGCAGGACCTTGGGACAAAGGAAGGTTATGAAGTGCTCTTAGCCGCCGTCCAGAGGGCCAAACAGATCAAAGGCATATACAATGGTATGCTGCAGATGGAAGTGAAAGTTCTGGTGCTTTTGGGCACAGATGCGGTGTTCGATGAGGCGCTCCCCTTTTTAGTGAGGACCTCCCGGAAGGACTATCTGCCCGTCATCGGTGCCAAGGAGGAACACGTGCAAAAGGGTCTGGCCTTGGCTATGGTAAAGGCCTCGGACGGTGATAAGTGGTACATCGCGGTAAACGATAAGATGAAGCGGAAGTTGGGAATAAAGTTCGGTACAAAGGTCCAGCCGTTGGTCAGGATGATCGCAACGCAGTAGACAGGAGAAGAGGAAATGTCGTCCATATGGAACAAGATGGGATTGCGGACGAAGACGATATTGCCCGTCGTCGTCCTTCTGTTAGTAGGTATGTTCGTCATCCGATGGGCTGTAGTGTCCTTGGTGAAGCATATCTCCTATCGTTCATTTCAGGAGGCCGGCAACACGCTAGCCAGGCTGGTGGCGAGCAATGCTTCCTATGCGGTAGAGTGGGAGGAGATGGAGGAGCTGGAGCGCCTCTTGAAGGGGATAGAGCACTACCGGGATGCGGTCTTTGTGGGGGTTCTGAGCGGCCAGAAGTTGCTCTTAGGCTTTATACGGGGCAGAGACGGCCGTTTTCGGAAGGTTCCCTCCCTTCCTTCCAGGGAAGAGGACCTTGAATTCTTCGAGGTACCCGTAAAAGGGTCGAAAGAAGATGTGATAGGTTCTGTGCATCTGGCCTTTTCCCCGGAACGGGTCGAGGGACAAATAGCGATGTATACATTGCGACTTCAGGTCTTTATGTTGGCGATCGTAGCCTTAGTTGCAGGGATTTGGATGGTCCTCATCCGCAGGGCTGTGATAGTTCCTATAGAAGTCTTGCAGCGCGCTGCCCGTCGGATAGCGGAAGGGAAGCTGGATGTTAAGTTAGAGCTCGCATCCGGAGACGAATTGGGGAACCTGGCGGATTCTATGCAACATATGGCTATGCAGATCAAAAAGGCCTTAGATACTGCCGAACAGCAACGTAAGGCTTCCGAAGAAGCCTTGAAACAGGCGAGGGATGCACAGGCCGAGTTACAAAGGCTGGCCGAAAAGTTAAGCCAGGGCGTCCAGAATATGTCCGAGGCCATGGACCAGATGGCTAGGGGAGACCTGACCACTCGACTGGTGGAGGAGGGATGGGACGGGGACATAGGGGAGATGTTCCGGAAGTTCAACGAGGTGGAGGAGCACCTGCGAGCGATGATACAACAGGTGCAGGAGGCTGTGGAGGCGGTAGCTTCTGCATCAGCCCAGATATCCTTCACTTCCCAGCAGATGGCCGCTGGAGCCGAGGAGCAATCCTCCCAGGTGGGGGAGATATCCTCAGCCATAGAGCAGGTCACATCGACAACCCTGCAGATAGCCCAAGGTGCATCAGGAGCAGCAGAGGCGGCAAAAGCCTCAGATGAGGCGGCCAGAGAGGGAGAGCAGGCGGTTGTGAGTATGGCTCAAGGAGTAAGTCGAATCGGTCAGGTAGTATCCCAAGCTGCGGAGAAAGTGGAGAAGTTGGGGGAGAGTTCTTCTAAGATAGGGGAAGTTGTCTCCACCATCACGGAGATAGCGGACCAGACCAACCTTTTGGCACTCAATGCTGCCATAGAAGCTGCCAGGGCGGGCGAGGCTGGGAAGGGGTTTGCGGTAGTGGCGGATGAGGTCAGGAGGCTTGCCGAGCGGACTATGGAGGCTACAAGGGAGATAGGGGGTATGATAAGGCAAGTTCAAGAGGAGGTGGAGGGAGTAGTTGATGTGATGGGGGATGTTCAGGGGAGGGTTGATGAGGGGCACCAGCTTGCCGAGAGAGTTCAGGAGGCTTTTGGGAGGATAAGGGAGCAGGTTGAGGTAGTTCGCGATATGATAAGGCAGATAGCTGCTGCTTCTGAGGAGGAGAGCAAAGCGGTTGAGGAAGTCAGCGGGAACATTGAGGGGATAGCGGACGTGGCGGCAGAGAGTGCCAGGGGAGCTCAGGAGCTGGCAAAGGCGGCGGAGGGCTTAAACCAGCTCACATCGGGCCTCAGGGAACTTATAGGAAGATTTCGGGTGTGATTATATGCCCCATCGGTTGGGCCGAGGTTCGGACATATATAGCCCCAAAAAGTTCTTCGCTCAGATACTTTCTGGGGTCCCTAAGATCTCCAGTTGGCTTGTATTAGACCGAAGGAAAGGCCGTTAAAGTGAAAACCATTCCTCGGAGGTATATATGGCGGGTATAAAGATCCTTGCTGTGGATGACTCCGTCACGATGCGCAGGATCATAACCAACACGCTCAAAAGGGCGGGATATGCAGATGTAGTTGAAGCCGAGGACGGGGTAGATGCATTGGCTAAGCTCCAGGTGGAAGGAGACATAGACCTCATTCTCACCGACTGGAACATGCCGAATATGAACGGCCTGGAGTTCGTAAAGATGGTGCGTAGCGATCCGAGGTTTTCGGGCATCCCCATAATTATGGTGACCGTCAGGGGGGTGAAGGAGGAGGTGTTAGAGGCGATGAAGGCAGGGGTGAACAACTACATCGTCAAGCCATTTACCCCCCAGGTGCTTAAGGAGAAGATAGAGAAGGTTATGAACTCAGCGTGACGAAAGGGGGGGAAATGACCGAACAGGATATACAGGCGCTGTTGCATGAGCTCGACCAAATCAGGTCCCATGTGCTCATCTTCGAGATCAACCTGACGGAGATCCTGAAGGGCGCTCGGGCCAAGACTAAGGCTCATCTGTTGGTCTTCCAGGAGAGTTTCCCCAAGCTACGCCATATTGTAGAGTTCGCTGAGCAGGTGGTACCGACGATCTACCGGATGATCCGCATATGGCCGGAAAAGGTCGGGAGCATCCCCAAGGCGACATCGAACCTCAAGCAAGTCACCGAGGCCACCGAGATGGCCACCACTGAGATTATGGATGTGGTGGACGGGGTCACCATAAAGATAGAAAAGCTTAAGGGCCGCTTGCAGGATCAACTTCAAGCGCCCCCGGGGAACGGGAATGAAACCATAGAGGAGGTTATGGAGGGGCTGGAGGATATCAACGACTCGCTGTTTCAGATACTCAACGCCTTGCAGTTTCAGGACATTACCACACAGCAGATCGAGGCGACTAAGGCCATCTTAGCCGAGCTGCACGACGATATCCAGGCCCTTTTCGAAGGGTTCTTAGGCGTGCGTGTAGACACTCATGTGGAGTACCGACCCGGGACCTTCGACGAGAAAGCACGATACGATCAGGAGGAGGCCAAGCGGCGGCAAGAGGCCATCGACAGGGTTTTCGAGGAAAATGAAGCCATAACATCCCTTCAGGAGACAGCCCCTACAGAGGTATAGCGAGCCATGACGACATCGAGGCCTTCTTCAAACCGAAGGAAAGGCCTCTGTTCCTTGGAGATATATATGTCCGAACGGGATATACCTGTAAGGGAACATATCCGCCAGATCGCCCATGCTCTGAATAACTCCTTGGTGAGTATAATCGGGCAGGCTGAACTGAGCCTGTTTACGAAGCGGGACTGGGAAGAGGCTATGGAAGAGATTCTTATGGCGGCAAAGAGGGCCAGAAGATGGGTGGAGCAACTCGCCCAGGTGGATAAGGCCCTGTCCAAGGAGGTGGGATGCGGGAGCGATTAGCTCGGTTGCGCCATCCCGATCCCGCCCTTCGGAGGGAGGCTGCAGAGGCCTTGGGTGCGGAGAGGATTCTGGAGGCGGTGCCTGCATTGACGGAGGCCCTAAGGGACTGGGACCGGGGAGTCCGGGACGCCGCTGCCGAGGCCCTGATCCAGATCGGGAGGGAGGAAGTCGCAGAGGCCGTGACACCTCTTCTTGGGGACGAGGATATAGGCACCCGCAATCTGGCGATGGACGTGTTGGTCAATTTGGGCGAAGCAGCTTTGGGGCCGATGCACAGGGCCTTGAAGGACCCGGACCCCGACGTCCGCAAGTTCGCCGCCGACATATTAGGCCGGCTTAGAGACCCGAGAGCGGTCGAGGAACTGATACGGGCCTTAGAGGACCCGGACCCGAACGTGGTGTGTGCAGCGGTGGAGGCTTTAGGCCACCTCGGCGCCCCAGAGGCCGTCGGTCCCCTAAAGGCGGCCTGTGGACGCTTAGAGGACGCCTGGCCCTTGGTGGTGGAGGCCCTCGGGGAGATCGGTATCCCGGGTGCGATGGATGTGCTGTTGGAAGCGGTCGGCCGGGAGGACCCTTCGGTTTCTTTAGCGGCGGTGGAGGCGTTGGGGAAGGTGGGAGACGAACGGGCGTTAGAGGTACTCTCGGAACGGGTGGACCGGTTGGAGCCGGACCCCTTTACCGCCCCGGTATGGGCCTCGGCCCTGGCGCGCCTGGCCGGGAGGCTTGGGAAGGAATTCTGGGGGATGGTGCAGGAGCATAGGTGGGAGGAACTGGTCCGCCAGGCTACGTTGGGGGACGAGGAGGGAGAGGTGTTGGAATGGGTGCGGGAGGGACTCGAAGGGGAAAAGGGGACCTTCGTGGCGGTCCTGTTAACCTCCATCGTGGGACAGTTGCCCCAGGGACTGAAAACGGTGTGGATAGAGGTGGTGGAGCGATTCCGGGTCGGCGAGGCAGTGGAGGGGTTAAAGGAGTTGGCATCCGAAGGACCGCCGATCTCCTATAAGGCAGTCAGGGCAATAGGGAAGATCGGAGGGGAAAAGGCGTTGCAAGCCTTAGAGAGAACCCTGAAGTCCGAGGACACGCTGGTGCGCATAGGTGTGGCCCAGGCATTAGGGGACATAGGGGACCCTCGGGCATTAGGTGTCCTCCGGCCCTTGACCGAGGACCCGAACCCCGACCTGGCCCGGGCCGCGAGGGAGGCCATAGAGAGAATACGATATGGGGCTTGAGGAGATATGGATGGCCCAAAACCCGGATATAGGCCTGAGTAAGGTGGGGCGTGTGGTCGAGGTCGACCCAGCACTGGCCGCTATAGGAGCCCACGAGATTATACGGTTAGCGTTGAGCGTCTCGGTGTTCCCCCCGGTTCCGGGCAAGCCCACTTTCGACCGGAAGGCTTTCTGGAAGCACTGCACAGATTGCGGGACGATACCACACACGAGGAGGTCGGGGGATGGCTTGCGGAGCGATGGCAGTTGCCCGAGGGCCTGGTGGCATGCATATGGCACCAGGCCCTCGGATTATCGGGAGGCAGTGACGATCGTACATATAGCGAACCTGCTGAGAGGGACTGAAGTTCGAAATGGGGGATGAGATAGAGCGGGCGAAGGTGTTCGTGGAGCTATCTGCGGAGGATACGGTACGAGAGGATGAAAGTTGGTGAGCCAGTTTTCCCGGAAGAGGGTGAGGAACCATCCCCCGAAGCCCTGTGTTTCCCTTCAAAGGCCCCAGCTTTCCGAGGAACTGTTTCGACAGCTTCGGGACCTGGTCTACGAGAAGAGCGGGATGTTCTTCAACGACGGGAGGAAGTACTTGTTGGAGAGCCGGATGGAGAATCGTATGAAGGCCTTGGGCCTGGAAAAGTTCGAGGACTACTACTACCTGCTGAAGTACAGCCCGGAGGGCGAGGTGGAGTTCCGGGCCCTCTTCGACGAGATCACCATCAACGAGACCAGTTTCTTCCGTAACCCACCGCAGATGAAAGTGTTCCAGGAACACATCCTCCCGGAGTTCCTACGTTTTAAGAGGTTCAAACAGCTCAAGATATGGAGTGCTGGATGTTCCACCGGGGAGGAGCCGTACACCCTGGCTATCTTAGTGCTGGAGGTGTTGGGGGTGAAGGTTTCCCAATGGTTCGTGGACATACTCGGTGTGGACATCAGCCGGACGGTGTTAGAGAGGGCCCAGAAGGGGGAGTACGGGGAGTATACGCTGCGGCATATGCCTCCGGACCTGGTCCAGAAGTACTTCCTCAAAGAGGGACCGATCTGGCGGGTGAAGGATGAGGTGAAGAAGCTGCTGAGGTTCGAGGAGATGAACCTGGCGGACCCGGCTCAGATACGGCGGGTGCGGGGGATGGACATCATTTTTTGTCGCAATGTGCTGATATACTTCGACATGGAGGTGAAGAAGCGGGTAGTGGCGTCCTTCTACGACAGCCTGAACCCCGGGGGATACCTGTTCATCGGACATTCGGAGTCACTGCACGGCATCTCTCGAGCTTTCAAGTTGGTGCACTTTCCCGAGGTTATAGTGTACAAGAAGGAAAGGTAGAGCTATATAGCCCAAAAGATTCTTCGCTTCGCTCAGATACTTTTTGGGAGGGATATATGAGGACGGCGCTTATACTGGT
>DTXA01000363.1 GCA_012962735.1 Candidatus Latescibacterota bacterium | reverse complement strand
TCCTTCTGGGACTGCGGGGAGTTCATAGCAACTGCCTATACCTTAGGGGTGCCCCATCCGCCGGGCGCTCCGCTGTATATCCTCGTCGGCCGGGTATTCACCATACTTTTGCCCTTCTGGGAGGTGGCAAGGAGGGTGAACTTCATATCTGTGTTGGTGTCCTCTTTGGCTATAATGTCTCTTTATTTTGTGATAGTTCGGCTTGTGGAGCGGATCAAGGGGCTTAATACCCCTAAGTGGTGCGCGTACTTGGCAGGAGCTGTGGGTGCCCTTAGCCTCGCATTCACCCACACATTTTGGTTCAACGCGGTGGAGGCTGAGGTATACGCTTCTTCCATATTCCTTACCGTATTGGCCATCTGGCTTGCCCTGGTCTGGGCGGAGCGCCACGAGCGTCCTCGTGCCGACCGCCTTTTGCTGTTTTTAGCGTATCTGCTGGGCCTGAGCGGAGGCGTACACCTTCTGTGCTGGCTTACTGTGCCGACGGTGTTCCTTTTGATCTGGTTCACTGACAGACGTCCCCTGAAGGATTTTAAGCTTTTGGGGACAGGGTTATTGTTGTTCCTCCTTGGATACTCCACATACCTTGCCATATTAATCAGGGCAGGGCTTGACCCTGCCATAAACGAGAACGACCCTTCCACCCTCCACAACTTCATTCAGTTCCTCCAGCGCAAGCAATACGGCTCCGAGAGCATGATCTTGGGGATGTTCCACAGGAGAGCGAGCTTCTCCTATCAGTTCGGGGATATGTTTCTGAAATACATCTTGGAACAGTTTCCGTTTCCCATCCCCAAGTGGACGGCCGTCTTCCACGCTGCCGATGGACAGTCGCCCTATCCCGTGCTTGTGCCCTTAATCCCGCTGCTTTTGGCCGTATTTGGAATGTATTACCACTTCCAGAGGGCTTCAAGGGACTTCTTAGCGTTCTTCGTCTTCTTCTTGGTGACTGGAGTTATGTTGACTGTTTATCTCAATATGCCCCAGCCCCAGCCGAGAGAAAGGCATTACGTGTTCGTGGGGGCGGTAGCCGGCCTTGCGCTTTATATGGGGATGGGAGTGATGGGGCTGTTGGACATATTCGCCAGGGGAGGCCGAAAGGGGATTCTATCGGCCTTGGGAGCCTGCTTTCTAATGCTTCCAGCCAATTTCTTGGTATCCCACTACCACAGCCACGACAGGACCGGCAACTACATCCCCTACGACTATGCTTACAACCTTTTGATCTCCTGTGAGCCTGGAGGGATACTGTTTACAAATGGGGACAACGACACGTTTCCTTTGTGGTTCCTTCAGGAGGTAGAGGGGATAAGGAGGGACGTGAGGGTTGTAAACCTGAGTCTTCTGAACACTCCTTGGTATATAAAGCAGCTGAGGGACTACGAGCCCAAAGTCCCCATAAACCTCTCGGATTCATATATAGACAACCGCCTTAAGCCCAGGGCCTGGCCCGAGGACCGGAGGATAGAGTTGGCAGGTCTTTCCTGGGAGTTGAAGGGCGGTGCGGTTTATCGTCCTCTTTATGGTGAGCCCATCCGCTTCTTCCGGATACAGGACCTTATGGTGTTGAGAATAATCCAGCAGAACCGGTGGGAGCGACCCATTTACTTTGCTGTCACGGTGTCTGAGGAGAACAAGATAGGTCTTCAGGACTACCTGGTTATGGAGGGGATGGTATATAGGCTTACTCGCTCCAAGGGCAAGGACCGTGTGGATATCGCCCGTATGCAGGAGAACCTCTTCGAGAAATACAGATATCGTGGGGTGAACGACCCAAGGGTGTACAAGGACGAGGACACTGTAAGGCTTTTGGGCAACTACAGGGCTGCCTTCCTCCAGCTCGCCTATGCGTATTACCAGAAAGGGCGACATCGTGAGGCCTTGGAGACCCTTAAGAAGGCGGACCAGGTAGCTCTGATGGACTGGTGGGGGTATTACACTGCAGCCCAGATAGCCCTCAGGGCGGGATCCGAAGAAGACAGCCGGAAGTATCTCGAGAAAGCCATCGAGCTTATGGGCGAGGGTAGCCCGGATATGTGGACCTCTGTGGCCTACCTTGCCGAGGACCTCAGGGACACTCTCCGGGCCTCTGAGTTCTACCGCAGGGCCATCCAGATGGACCCCTTCTATCCCCAGGCATATTACGGCCTGGCCAGTATGTTGGAGCGTGAGGGGGCACCCGAGAGGGCCCTGCGAGTACTGGAAGAGCTGGCACGACACCGGCCGGGAGATACGGTCCTACAGGAGTACATCTCCCACATGAGGGGGAAACTCCAGGAGGGCCGATGACCTCACCCGAGGTCAGCATAGTGGTCCCTCACTACCGGGGCCCCATCCTCCTGGACTGCCTGGAATCGGTGTACAGCCATACCCAGGGGGCCTTTGAGCTCATCGTGGTCGACGACGGTGGGGACGGAAGCGCCGAAGAGGCCAAGGCTCGTTTCCCCCGGGTCCGGTTGATCTCCAACCCCCACAACCTGGGTTTCGCCGCCTCCTGCAATCGGGGGATGCTGGCGGCCGAGGGGCGATATTTCGTGCTTTTAAACAACGACGTCGAAGTGAGTCCCGGCTGGCTGGATGTTTTGCTGACCTTTGCCGAGTCCCATCCGAAGGTTGGGGCCTGTCAGCCCAAAATCCGCTCTCTTCTGGATCGGACCCGCTTCGATTATGCCGGTGCGGCCGGGGGGCTCATGGACCTTCTCGGATATCCGTACTGCCTGGGC
>DTXA01000362.1 GCA_012962735.1 Candidatus Latescibacterota bacterium | reverse complement strand
ATATCAATATTTGCACCAAAAGGACAAAGGGCTATTTTTAAAAAACCTACCTTTTTTAAACACTTTATAGCCCTTTTTTTATCGTATCCATTTTGCTCCAACTCTTTTTCCAGAAGTTTTTCAACAGGATAGATAACATTTTCAACTAGATCTTCTAACAACTCTCTATTTAATTTCATTGCCTTCCTTTAGTTTACCAATCTTCTTGGATCAAGTACAAAGAGTACTTCTCCATTTCCGAGCAGTGAAGTTCCTGTTATAAATGGATGCTCTGCAAATGCTCCTGTTAGTGGTTTTTGAACAAGGTGGATATGGTAGAGGATGAGGAGTTGTTGGAGTTGGTGGAGTTGGAGGTAAGGGAG
Source organism: Candidatus Latescibacterota bacterium (assembly GCA_012962735.1). Lineage (GTDB taxonomy): Bacteria > Latescibacterota > 4484-107 > B68-G9 > B68-G9 > B68-G9. The sequence continues at coordinate 3,637 of DTXA01000362.1, read as the reverse complement.
TTATTGAGCGAGTATGAGTTTCCAGGGGAGGATATACCAGTTATAAGGGGTAGTGCATTAAGGGCGATGGAGAGCGATAGTAGGGAAGTTGATTCAGAGGAGTATAGGTGCATATGGGAGTTGTTGGATGCGTTGGATGAGTATATACCTGAGCCTGTTCGAGAGGTAGACAGGCCGTTTTTGATGCCGATAGAGGACATATTTAGTATAACGGGTAGGGGGACGGTAGTAACAGGTAGGATAGAGCGTGGTAGGGTGAGGGTAGGGGAAGAGGTGGAGTTGGTGGGATTGGGAGCGCACAGGAGGACGGTAGTTACGGGTGTAGAGATGTTTAGGAAGGTGTTGGACGAGGGGGTAGCGGGAGATAATGTTGGGTTGTTGTTGAGGGGGGTTGAGAAGGATGAGGTGGACAGGGGTATGGTGGTAGCGGCGCCTGGTAGTATAACTCCGCATGAGGAGTTTGAGGGGGAGGTATATGTATTGACGAAGGAGGAGGGAGGTCGTCACACGCCGTTTTTCAGTGGTTATAGGCCACAGTTTTACTTTAGGACAACTGATGTGACGGGGGAGGTGGGATTGCCGGAGGGTGTAGAGATGGTGATGCCTGGAGATAATGTTAGGTTGAAGGTTAAGTTGATAGAGGAGGTTGCGTTGGAGGAGGGTTTGAGGTTTGCTATAAGGGAAGGTGGTAGGACTGTAGGTGCCGGGGTCGTCACTAAGATCATCAAATAGGAGGGGGTATGCCCGGGCAGCGGATCAGGATCAAGCTGAAGGCCTACGATCACGCAAGTTTAGATCGGTCGGCCGATGAAATAGTCCGCACAGCCAAACGAACGGGCGCGCAGGTGGCCGGTCCCATACCGCTTCCCACCAAACGCTCGGTTTATACCGTGCTGCGTTCCCCTCATATAGATAAGAAGTCAAGGGAACAGTTCGAGATACGTATACATAAGCGACTTATAGATATCTATAACGCAAGTCCTCAGACTATAGACGCGCTGACCCGGCTCGAGCTTTCTGCCGGGGTGGACCTGGAGATCAAGGTTTAGAGGGAGATATACAGCCCCAATAATATAGGAGAGATAAATGGGAGGGTTGATCGGGCGAAAGGTCGGGATGACCCAGGTGTTCAACGAACAGGGACGGCTGGTCCCGGTGACTTTGATCCAGGCAGGGCCCTGTCCCATAGTCGGGGTGCGGAGGGGGGAGAGGGAGGGGTACGACGCCGTGCGGTTGACCTTCGAGAGGGCCAAGCCCTCTAGGGTCACCAAGCCCCTTTTTGGGGTCTTCCGGAAGGCCGGGTTGGAGCCCCATAGGGTGATACGGGAGTTTCGGGTGGCGGACCCGGAGAGCTACCAAGTGGGCCAGGTGTTGGATGTGGGCATGTTCCAGGTGGGGGAGCGGGTTAAGGTGACGGGGTGGTCCAAGGGCAGGGGGTTCGCAGGGGTGGTGAAGCGGCACGGGTTCGCTGGAGGGCCCAAGACGCATGGACAGTCGGACAGGTGGAGGGCTCCGGGCTCCATAGGGGCTTCCTCGGACCCCTCCAGGGTATGGAAGGGCATGAAGATGGCCGGAAGGATGGGGAACAGGAGGGTTACGGTGCGGAACCTGTTGGTGGTAGGGCTGGATAGGGAGCGAAATTTGATATGGGTGAAGGGAGCTGTCCCGGGAGCTAAGAGGGGATTGGTCCTGATCTCTAAGGAGCAGGGAGTATGATACAGGCCAAGGCATTCTCGGCTTTCGGCTATACTTCGGAGCCGGTTCCACTTCCCGAGAGCATATTTGGAGTGCAGCCGGCCGAGCATGCGGTATACCAGACGGTGAAGGCGTACCTGGCGAACCAGCGCCAGGGTACGGCCTCCACTAAGACCCGGGGGGAGGTGCAGGGGAGCGGGCGGAAGATCTGGCGGCAGAAAGGGACCGGCAGGGCGAGGCACGGGTCGGTTACCGCCCCCATATTCGTGGGGGGCGGGGTGGCCTTTGGCCCTAAGCCCCGATCATACAAGGAGAAGGTGCCCAAGAAGGTACGCAGGCTCGCCCTGAAGTCCGCCCTTTCCGCCAAAGCCCGGGATGGGACGGTGGTGGTGGTGGATGACCCGATCTTGGAGGAGCCGAAGACGAAGCAGATGGTGACCCTGCTCAGGGCCTGCGGCCTGGAGGGAAGGAAGGTGTTGTTCACCACGGGGGAGCATTCGGAGATATTGTACAAGTCCTGTAGGAACATACCGGATCTGAGGTTCAGATACGCCGAGAATCTATGCGCCTACGATGTGGTCTGGGCGGACGTGGTGGTGTTCACCAAAAGCGGTTTGGCCAAGGCGGAGGAGGTCTTTGGCGATGAAGGACCCGTACCAGATCGTTAAAAGGCCCCTGGTAACGGAAAAGGGGTCCAAGCTGAAGGATGCGTATAGCCAATACTGTTTCGAGGTGGCCAAGGGGGCGAATAAGATAGAGATCAAAAGGGCGGTGGAGGAGCTGTTCGGGGTGCACGTGGTCCAGGTGCGCACGATGACTGTTCCAAGCAAGCCGAAGCGACTTGGGAGGTTCGAGGGTAGAAGGCCCGGATGGAAGAAGGCGGTAGTTACCCTCGCCGAGGGGGAGACCATAGATCTGTTCGAGGGGGTATAGGATGCCGGTTAAGGTCTTGAAGCCCATAACTCCGGGACAGCGATTTACAGTGCTGCCCACATTCGAGGAGATCACCAAAGAGGAGCCGGAGAAGTCCCTGGTGGTGGGGAGGAAGCGTTCCAGCGGCCGGAACCACCAGGGGAGGATCACGGTGCGACGCCGGGGTGGAGGACACAAGCGGCTGTACCGGATAATAGATTTCAAACGGGATAAGATCGGGGTTCCGGCCAAGGTGGCAGCCGTAGAATACGACCCCAACCGCTCCGCCAGGATAGCCCTTTTACACTATGCCGATGGCGAGAAGCGGTATATATTGGCTCCCTTAGGCTTAAGGGTCGGGGATACGGTGATGACTGGGCCGGACGTGGAGGTGCGGCCGGGCAACGCCCTGCCCTTAGAGCGCATTCCGGTGGGGACCTTGGTGCACAACGTGGAGCTGCATCCCGGCCGGGGGGGGCAGATGGTGCGCAGCGCCGGGGCCGCGGCTCAGGTGCTGGGGCAGGAGGGGAAGTACGTAACCCTCAGGCTCCCCTCAGGGGAGGTGCGGATGTTCTTGGGGACGTGTTACGCCACCGTGGGGCAGGTAGGAAATTTGGACCACGAGAACGTAAAGCTCGGCAAGGCCGGGAGGGCCAGGTGGCTGGGGAGGAGGCCGAAGGTGCGGGGGGTGGCGATGAACCCCGTAGACCACCCGCACGGCGGCGGGGAGGGGAAAGCCCCCCAGGGCAACCCGCACCCCGTAAGCCCTTGGGGGTGGCACACGAAGGGGAGGAAGACTCGGAAGAAGAAGCCTTCGGACAGGCTTATCGTGCACAGGCGCAAGTGATACAGCCCCAAAAAGTTCCTCGCTTCGCTCAGATACTTTTTGGGAGCCTTTGAGATCCAATGTAAAGGGGGTGATAGGCTATGGCCAGGTCGCTCAAAAAGGGACCTTGCGTTGATCCGAGGCTGTTGAAGAAGATCCTGAAAATGAACGAGACCGGGGAGAGGCGGGTGATCAAGACCTGGT
>DTXA01000361.1 GCA_012962735.1 Candidatus Latescibacterota bacterium | reverse complement strand
GCTACGCCGGGTGCTGCCGTTCCCGCTCATCATCCTCTCCCTCTCCCTCTCCCTCTCCCTCGTCTCTTTCGCCGAGGAACCGCCGAGGCTGGAGATCACGGCCGATTCGCTCACCCTGAGCGAGGACTGGAGCGCGGTGAATGCTGAAGGCCATGTGGTCGTGAGGTACGGCGAGAGCTCCATTGCGGCCCAGCTACTGGAGCTCTCCCGTGCAGACCCCTTCTGGGAGGTGAGCGCCAGGGGGGAGGTCGAGCTCCACACCAACGATATCTCAGCTAGGGGGGAGGAGCTGCAAGCCGAGCTCCTTGAGGACGATGGGGGTCGCCTGAGCCTGACGGAGGCCGAATTGGTCGGCTTCTCAGGGGAGAGCCGCGAGCTCAGGTACAACGGAGGACGGGCCCATCTCCTCTTCGGGGAAGGGCTGGAGCAGGTCAAGCTCTCCGCGGGGGCGCAGATCGAGTATCGAGGGGGGAGTCTCCAGGCCGAGGAGATCATTATCACCAAGGGAGAAGGCGAGCGCTGGATAGCGGAGGCCCGGGGCGAGGTGGCCTTGAAGGAGGAGGGGCGGACGACGACCGCGGACCGCCTTGAGCTGCGCTTCGACGTTGAAGGGGGAAGGTTCCATGCCGAGGTCGCCCGGGTAGACTCCTTTAGCGGAGAGGGGAGCTTCATCAACTCCCGAGGTGAGGAGCACCTGCTCCGTTATCAGGGCAGGAGGGCGAGGCTCTCCTTCGATGAAGAGAACAGGGTGAAGGTCTTGAACATCGCCCAGGGGAGCTTCACCACCTGCGACTGCAGTGAGGTGATCGAGAAGGATGCTTACTGCATCGATGCTGACCGCGTTCTGATATTCACCGATGATCTCCTGGTGGCGACCGAGATCACCCTGCGGGCCTTCGGGCTGCCGATCTTCTGGTATCCCTTGTATCTCGCCCCGCTCCAGGAGGAGCGGAAGAGCCCGCTGTTGCCGGAGCTGGGGCGGAGCGGGGCCCGAGGATGGTATGCCAAGTGGCGGCTTCCGTTCATCTTGGACGAGCGGAACTACGGCTTTCTGCTGCTCGACTACTTCAACCGCTACCGCCAGTTCGGCGGCGGGCTGGACTTGAAGTATGACTTCTTGGGGAACAGCGGCTCCCTCTACCTATACAAGCTTTTCGGGACTCTGGGGTTGGTCGAGCTCTCCCTTACCGATCGGACCCTCCTCCCTCAAGGGGTGATGCTCGACCTCGCGGCCAACTACCGCAGCACGGTCGAGGAGAGAGCAGAGGGAGAGCGGATGGGCTACCGGGCCCGCCTCTCAGGAGAGGGTTTCGGCTGGAAGTGGAACCTCTCCTTCAGCCACGACCGGTATGTAGGGAAGCCGAAGGAGGGCGAAGAGCTGAAATATCGAACCCTCGACCGGCTGCCGGAGCTCTCACTTACCCATAGTGCCCGAAGACTGGGACCATTCAGCTATTCCCTCGGGATGAGCTGGGGGCGGTATCGCGAGCGGAAGATGAACGGGGCGAAGCCCCTTGATGAGAGCACGCGCTTCGCCGGGACCGTCAACCTCGGTTTAAAGGAGTTCTCGCTCCTCGAGGGGAGGCTCCGGCTCCGCTCGGGGGGAAGCTATCGGATCTCGCTCTACGATACGGCAACGCGGATGGAGGTCTTGGCGTGGTCACCGAGCCTGAACCTATTGCCGATCGAGGGCTTAAACCTCTCCCTCAATTATAACTACCGCCTGGTGCGGGGGAGAAGCCCCTTCGCCTTCGACATCGAACGGCAGCTCAATCGGCTTGATCTAAAGGGGAATTGGAACCTGAAGGGCTTGCAGAGCAATCTTTCCACGGGCTATGACCTCGGGCGACGGAGCTTCGCCCCGCTCAACTTAGATCTAAGATATCGCCTCGGTATCAGCACGACCTCACTGGGGCTCAGCTACGATCTGAACAAGGGCCGGCTCCGGCAGATAACCCTCCGGGAGACGCTGGCAGGAGCAAGATGGTCCTTTTCGGCCAATGCAGGCTATAATTTTATCGATGGGAGATTCGCTGACTTGATCGCCAAGCTGGCACTGGGGAGGTTCAGGTTGGGGCTGCGCTATGATCTGGACAAGCTCGCTCTCAAGCGACTCAGCAGTGAGCTCTCCTTCGAGTTTGGCGAGGACTGGGCGCTCTCCCTCGCGGGGGAGTATGATCTTTCGACAGGGCGGCTCACGACGTTCCAGTATGGACTTGTGCGGGGCTTTTGCCATAGCTGCTGGGAGATCGGGCTCTACGGGAACCAGGGGAGGTGGTGGCTCCAAGCGCGGATCAACGCCTTCCCCACTGCGGCGATCAAGTATTCCCCCACCGATCGTCAGTTGGCCTTCGGGGGTTGAAGGGAGGGGCCGTGGGCTCGGGCAAGGTGTGATTGTTTGAGTCCCAGGACTGACCTTCAGGCATGAGATCGGACATCGCCAAAGATAAGCCTGCGGAAGAACTCCAGCACCTC
>DTXA01000360.1 GCA_012962735.1 Candidatus Latescibacterota bacterium | reverse complement strand
CTGGCAGGGAGCTTACAAAGAGGATATCCGATTGGCAGGTTCCGATAATTGAACAGATAGAGGCATTCCCCTATGAGGTTAAGGAGGCGACGATGCTCTTCCTCATGGAACTTATAAGCTCCCTCCATAAGGTCGGGGTTATAAAGGTTGCGAGGATGTGCATCTCCTGTTCCTACTTCAAGAAGGACCTTTATCCTGGAACTGATAAGCCACACTATTGTAAGCTTACGAACACACGGCTTTCGGTCCTGGAACTTGGGATGGACTGTACGATGCACAAGGTGCGAGGATGAAACAGGGCATGGCAGTCATGTTCCACAGCGGTTCCTACGAGGGATACCAGCTCATTTTCGTGAAGATGAAGGTATTGTGGAGAAGTATGAAGGGGAGCCTCCTGAGCTTTCTGTATGCCAATTTTCATCAGGACCTTTTGATGGGGAGGACGATCGCTATAGCTTGTCCCAAGCTTGACCACATCGAACCTTATGTGGACAAAGTTCGGCAGATAATAGAGGTGTCGGAAATAAGGAGCCTGGGGTCGTCCACATGGAAGTTTCCTGTTGTTACGGTCTTGTACGCATAGTCGTGAGTATAGAGGGAAAGGTCTTGACCTAGGAGGGATCATGCAGGTATGTCCGGGACAAAGCAGGCAGTTTTGGAGGTCCGAGGATATATACGATGTTCCCTGCCCCTGTTGCGGGGGGCAGGTGGAGTTCTTCAAGGTAGATGTAAAGCGGACCTGCCCCCACTGTGGCGAGGTCGTCTCGAACCCGAAGCTCGACCTTTCTTGCGCTGAGTGGTGCCGACAGGCGGAGGCTTGCCTTGGGCCTGTCCTTTACGGCCAGATTATGGAACAACGGAAGCTCGGGCGTCGCCGCAGGGAAGATTTAGAGCGCCTTTTAGCTATGGTGGGCCAGAGGGACGGCGAGGTGATGGAGCTTTTCTTGAGGTTGTTCGAGGAGAACAGGGACCCAGAGAAGCTTCTGGATGTGGAGCGTCTCAGGGAGCTTAGTAAGGAGGACCCGGAGCTTGTCGAGAGGGCCACCCGGTATTACAGCGAGTTCAGGAAGAAGGTGGCCGTTTCATAGGGAGTGCAATGTATTCAGCTGTCGCCTTAGTCCTGACGTTTCTGTCCCCTTTGGGTTCGTCTGCCCTGTGGGGCGATAGACGCCACAGCTCTGCCCAGACCTGTCACATGGGCTTCGAGCATCCCTTACATGCCGGAGGATGAGAGATGGGCTGCCGCCATTGTAGGGCAAGTCTGCCGAATGATCGCCCACCATCACACCCTTGGGGTGGAATTCAGGGTGCTCTATGATGCTGAGCTTGAGAGGTAGAAGGTGAAGAAAGTCAGGTTCGCCGTATTGGGGCTTGTCGCCCTTTCGGGGTTCTCCTATCTAATTGTGAGCGGACTTAAGGGGTCGAGCACTTACTACCTTAGAGTGGGGGAACTTAAAGCTTCCCCCCGGCCGGAGAGGGTCAGGGTGGAAGGGGATGTTGTCCGAGGGAGCATAAGGAAGGGTAGGGAACTTGAGTTTGAGGTGACCGACGGT
>DTXA01000359.1 GCA_012962735.1 Candidatus Latescibacterota bacterium | reverse complement strand
GACCGCTCGGCCACCTCTCCGTCCGGAATTATAAATGAGGCGGCACCCGGACTCGAACCGGGGGATAGAGGATTTGCAGTCCTCCGCCTTACCCCTTGGCTATGCCGCCTTTCAAAAATTACACAAACTCCCCGAAGAAGTCAACCCCTTCAGCGAAGCTTCTTCTTGTGCCTGTTGGCCCGCAGGCGCTTCTTGCGCTTGTGGGTGTTGATCTTCTTCCGTCTGCGCTTCCTCCCACAGGGCATACAAATTCCCCCTTACCGCAATTTCTCTTCCACCTTCTTCCGCAAAAGACGGGACGGCACGAACACAGGGGATTTCCTGGCTGGCAGGGGAATGGCCTCCCCGGTCCTGGGGTTACGGGCGACTCTCGGGGCCCGGTCCACAACCTTGAACACGCCGAACCCTCTGATCTCCACCCGATCTCCCTGTATCATCGCATTCGAGAGGGCGGAAAGCATCCCCTCCACCACCATGGCCACGTCGGTCTTGGTCATTCCCGTCTCTGAAGCTACCCGGTTGACTATGTCTGCCTTGGTCATGGCCCTGTCCTTTCTATTTGCAGGTGGAACATGTGCCCCCGGCACAGGCGGCGCAGGAGGAAGTGGAAGCTCCACCCTGCACCTTTAGGCCGAAGACAGAGGGCTTCCTCCTCACCTCGGTGCTGGAGCACTGGGGGCAACGAACGGACTCCGTATTCCTACTTAACACCAGTTCCTCGAAGTTCGCTCCGCAGTCGGAACATCGATACTCGTAGATGGGCATCCGACCACCTCCTTTAGGTCCTTTGGGAAGCCTGTAAGGATGGTCGTCTGTTGCGAAAATATAGTAAAATATCGGCCCATCGACTAAGCCGCCCTGAAACAGGCCGACATGGCTATCTTGAAAGCGCTCACTTCCCGAACAGGTAGTACAGACCAGCTCCCACGGGAAGTGGGTCTATCCTATCCGCCACAATCCTCAAAAGCCGCTCTATGAGCCCCCTCCTGCGCCCGCCGACCGTGGGCGGGCTCGGGCCGATGCCTGCCATCCGTCCGGCCAGGTCGATGGCGTCCTGATACCCCCCCAACACGTCCACAAAGCCCAGGGAGAGGGCCTGGCGGCCTGTGAAGATCCTCCCGTCGGCGTACGGCCTGATCCTCCCATCCGGGAGGCCACGACCTATAGCTACGGCCTCCAAGAACTGCTCGTAGGCGTCCTCGAGCACCTCTCTGAGGAGCCTCCTTTCTTCCTCTTTCATCCGACGTAGGGGGGAGCCTATGTCCTTGTACCGCCCGCTCTTGACCACCTCCACCTTCAGGCCGAGCTTGTCCAAAAGCTCCTCGACGTTCGGGAACTTGGCTATAACCCCGATGCTCCCGGTGATCGTGCCAGGGTTGGCGACGATGGTGTCGGCGGCTACGGCTATGTAATATCCCCCGGAGGCCGCGAGGTTCCCCATAGAGGCCACCACCCTCTTCCCGGCATCCCGGGCCTGCAGCACAGCTCTGTGGATTTCCTGCGCGGCTGCTACGCTCCCTCCGGGGCTTTCTATCCGCAGCACTATCGCTGCCACCGACCGGTCCCGGGCGTACTTCCGGAGCTGTGCCACCACAGGGTCGGGGTCGAGGACCGCGCCCCTCACCTCTACCAGGGCGACCCGTTTCCTCCCCAGCCCCTCGGGCAGGCCCCACAGGGCTAAAGTAGCTCCTATAACGCCTAATAGGAGCAATAGAGCTATTATGCGGTCCCGTCTCCGGGCCATTGAGGTTTCAGCTCCCCTTAGGGTTAAAGATAACCCTATGAAGGAATCTTGTCAAGGGCTTTATAGCCCCTCCGCTTCGATACTTTTTGGAGACCCCTGAGGTCTCCAGTTAGCTTATTAGACCGAAACAGAGGCCATTCTAAGAACTATCATTCCTCGGCCTTGCGCATAGCCTCCGCCCCTCCCGCCACCTCCAGAATCTCCTTTGTAATGGCGGCCTGTCGGGCTTTGTTATAGGCGAGGGTGAGTTGTTCTATCATCTCGTCAGCGTTATCGGTGGCGTTCTCCATAGCCGTCATCCGGGCCCCCTGTTCGGCGGCGAAGGACTCCAAAAGCACCCGCCATAGCTGGACCACGAGGTACCGGGAGAGGAGGACGTCCAAGATGGCCTCCTCCGATGGCTCGTATAGATAAGGGTATATCGGTCCGGAGATAGGCTCCCGTGGGACGATGGGCAGAAGGGGTCTGAGCACGACCTCCTGGCGCACCGCGGAGCGGAACTCCTGGTACACGACCTCTACCGAGTCCAAGTTTCCGTCCAAGTACAGCTGCCCGATATGATCGGCTAAAACTCGGGCCTGGCCGAAGTCCAGCTCCTGGAAGAGCCCCACCTGTTCGTACAACACCGGTCCCATCCCCCTCCTGCGGAAGAAGTCCCGGCCCTTCTTGCCCACCAAGATAAAACCAGTCTCGACGTCCGGCCGCTCCAATATCCGCTGGTTAGCCCTGCGGACCACGTTGCTGTTGAAGGCTCCACAGAGGCCCCGGTCCGAGGTGACCACCACTAAGGCCGCTTTCCTGGACCGTCCTCGGACTGCCAACAGGGGGTGGAGGTCCCCTCGTACCCTCACGCACAGGTGGCCGATGAGGTGTTCCAGCCCCTCCGCATAGGGCCTCGTCCGAAAGAGCGCCTCCTGTGCCCTTCGGAGCCTGGCCGCAGCCACCATCTTCATGGTATTGGTGATCTGGCGGGTGCTCTGTACGCTGGCGATGCGTCGCTTTATGTCCCGGAGGGCTGGCATATCTCATCCCATATCGAAGGTGCGCTTGAACTCCGCTACCGCATCGTGGAGGCTCCGTAACATCTCCTCGTCCATCTTCCCTCTCTCCGCGATCTCCCGGAGGAGCCGGGGATGGTTCAGCTCCATATATCGCAGGAGCTCCCGCTCGAACCGCCCGATCTCCTCCGTGGGCACGTCGTCCAGAAAGCCGTTCACCCCTGCGTAGATGGAGACGATCTGGTGTTCCACGGGCATTGGAGCATATTGGTCCTGCTTCAGGAGCTCTGTGAGCTTCTCCCCCCGCAGGATCTGTGCCTGTGTGGCTTTATCCAGCTCACTTCCAAACCGGGCGAAGGTTGCCACCTCCCAGTACTGGGCCAGGTCCAGTTTCAGCCTCCCGGCCACCTGTTTCATGGCCCGGATCTGGGCATCTCCGCCTACCCTCGACACCGATATCCCCACGTTGATCGCCGGCCGGATTCCGGCGTAGAACAGATCGCTCTCTAAGTATATCTGTCCATCGGTGATCGAGATGACGTTCGTGGGGATATAGGACGAGATGTCCCCGGCCTGGGTCTCTATGATGGGCAAGGCGGTGAGGGACCCACCCGTGCTGGGAACCTTGCGAACCTCACACCCCGGCATCTCATTCGCCTTCTCCTGGGCTTCCCGGAATCCGTCCTCCCTTTCGTACACCCTGCCGTCTACGCCCTCCATAACATCGGGAGGGGCGTCCTTCGAGACGATGATGTACTTCTCCGCTATCTTCGCCGCCCGCTCTAAGAGCCTGGAGTGAAGGTAAAATATGTCCCCCGGGTATGCCTCCCTCCCAGGAGGCCGGCGCAGCAGCAGGGATACCTGGCGATAGGCCCAGGCGTGCTTGGAGAGGTCGTCGTAAACCACGAGGGCGTGCATCCCT
>DTXA01000358.1 GCA_012962735.1 Candidatus Latescibacterota bacterium | reverse complement strand
GTGCTCTTCCGATCTTGGACTTGCCCACGTTGGGGAACCCCACGATCCCGACATCCGCAAATAGTTTCAGCTCCAGCTCGATCCACCGCTCCTGGCCGGGCCTCCCCGGCTCTGCGTGCTTAGGGGCCCGGTCCGTGGGGGTGGCGAAATGGGCGTTGCCCCTGCCGCCCTTTCCCCCATAGGCAACAACCACCCTCTGTCCGTGCTCTGTGAGGTCGGCCAGGACCCTCCCACTTTCCGCGTCCCGGACCACCGTGCCCACCGGCACCCGCAGGACTACGTCCTCCCCGCCACGGCCGTGCCTCTTGGAGCCTCGGCCGTGGCCGCCCCGTCCAGCCTTATAGTGCGTCCTATAGCGGTAGTCCAAAAGGGTGGAGAGGTTCCCATCCGCCACGACCAGGACGTCTCCTCCCCGTCCGCCGTCCCCTCCATCCGGCCCTCCCCTAGGGACGAACTTCTCCCGTCGGAAGCTAACGCATCCATTGCCACCATCTCCCGCCTTCACATATATCTTGGCGTAATCTACGAACATCTATGTATAACCCAAAAAGTGACCGGTCTTTTATCTGTACAAGCCTTGCTCTCGGATGTACCACTCCACCTCGGGAGGCACCAGGTACCGGATGGGCTCGCTCTTGGCCACCCTTGCCCTGATCTCGCTGGCGGATATGGCGACCATAGGAATGGGGAGGAACCGGACCCTCTCCGTCAGCTCCCCGCCGGGCTCCGTCCCGGGCCGATATGCCACCACGATCCGGGAAAGCTGGAAGAGGGCTTCGTACTCCTTCCAGGTGGTTAGCTCCTTCAGGTTGTCCACACCTATGAGGAGAAACAACTGGACGTCGGGCCATAGCCTCCGCATATGCCTGAGGGTGTCCACAGTATAGGACCTGCCCGGCCTCCTCAGCTCTACGTCCGAGACCTCGAACCTGGGGTCTCCGGACACCGCAAGCTCGACCATATGAAGCCGGTGGGATGCAGGCGCGACGGACTGGGGGTCCTTATGGGGGGGGGTTGCAGCGGGGACGAACACCACCTTATCCAGCCTGAGCCTTATGTGCGCCTCCTGGGCCAGGATCAGGTGGCCGATGTGTATAGGGTCGAAGGTGCCCCCGAGGATGCCTATGCGCCTCATCCCTCCGCCTTGAGTTTCTTGAGTGCCTCCCAGGCCCTATGTTTCAGGGACTCCTCCCCCTCCCCGGAAAGCACCCCCTCGAAGGCCCTTCTGGCCTCTCCGAGGTCTCCCCGATCCTCTGCCAGTCTCCCCAACTCGTAAAGAGCCCAGGGTGCCCACCGGGAATCCGGGTATTCCTTTAAGAGGTCGCGGAGATATATCTCCGCGGCTTCGGGGTGCCCGAGCTTCCGATACACCAGCCCCATCTGATAGAGCTTCTCGGCCAGTTTATCCCGACACTTCCGGATATACCTTTTGGCCCTTTCGGCCAAAGGACTCTCCGGGTAATCCTCCAAGAACCTTCCAAAGACCTCCAGGGCTTTATAGGTGTCCTCCTGATCCAGGGAGGGGGGCAGGGACTGTTTGAGGTGACACATCCCTATCTGGAACTGGGCCCGCTCCGCCCAGGGGGAGAGCCCGTACTGCTCCACCACCTGTTCGTACTCTGATATCGCACTGGAATAATCCCCGGAGCGATAGTACCCCTCTGCTAAGAGAAATTGGGCTTCTGGGGCCCACTCGGCCCCGGGGAACTTCGCCAGCAGGTCCTGAAGCTCGGCTACGGCTTTTTGGTACTTCCCCTTCTCTATCCACCCCTCGGCCCGACGGAGCCGCTCCTGGGGCGTAAGTTCCCCTTTGTTTCCCGCTGTGGCTCCGCATCCGACCGAAAAGGCCAGAAGCACGATCCAAAGTTTTCCCCTCATAGCACCCTCACCGGCTAGTGTAGAACAGGTAAAGCAAACCCCCCACCACAGCTGAGACCACGAAGGGCTCCACGACCCTCCCCCAGTTCCGACCCTGCACCTCGGCCTTGAAAGGGGGGTCCTTGGTATGCCCGAGTTCGGGCAGGAGGGCTCTCGGGAAGCGGTCCTGGTATTCCCCCTGGACGTTCCCCACGCTCGTCACCCGGCCCCCTTGGGTCCACCTCAGGGCCAACTCGACTTCAGCCCTACGCTCCACAGAACGACCCAACCATCCCCTGGCCCTGCAGGAGAGCCCGAGTTTCAACACCCGATAGGAGAGCACGTCAGCACCTGTGTCCCCAATCACCTTGTACCCGGCCCCGGTCAGAAACTCCTCCAACACCGCTTCCACGAACCAGTCTCCCTCATGCTCGCCCTCCGAGCTAAGGCTTACGGTGTCGCCGGAGACGGGCATCTCCATTCCCTGGACCGCCCGCCACACTGCCTCCCGGAGGGCCTGCACGTGGGTCTTGAAGGCCCTTCCGGGGGACGGGGCGGCCAGTACCCCCAGAAGGCAGATAAGTTTAAAACCCCAGTTCATCGTAATTCCTCCAAGAGCGAACGGGCCTTGGGGACATACTCGCTTTCGGGGTAGTTCCGGAGGAACCTCTCAAGGGCTTCCCTGGCCCGCTCTCGGTCCCCGAGCTTTATATAGCTCAGAGCGATCTTAAACTGAGCGTCGTCCTCCTTTTCGCTGCCAGGATAGGCGAACACCTTCTGGAATTCCGTGATAGAATGTCGGTAGTTCTCCAAGGCATAATAGCACTCCCCGATCCATTACTGGGCGTTGTCTGCCCACTTGCTCCCGGGGGCTATGGCCAATATCTCCGAGAACTCCCCGATGGCCTGGTCGTACTTCTTGGCCCGATAGTCCTGGAGGGCCGCCCGATAGGCCGATTCGGTTTCATATCCCGCCGGACGAAACGCAGCTACCTTAGGCTTCGGGGAGGGCATCCCAGCCAGGCGCTTCATCCGCTCCTCCAAACGGGCGACTTGGTCGTCCAAAAGGGCCACTTGGTTGCCTATGTTCCGTTGTTCTTCCTCTATGGCCCGGAACCTGGCCTGTTGAGCCTTCAGGGAGTCCACCTCGGCCCACAGTCGAGCTATCTCCCGCATCGCCACCGGGTCTTCCTCCTGCCGGGTTTTCAGCTCTTCAACGTCCCTGACGAGCCTTTGGAGGAGGTTCGGCTCCTCAAGGGTGCGGGTGGCCGGAGCCGCACATCCGAAGGCCAATAACAGCAATGGCCATCCCCTCCTCATAGTCCCTCCTTGTCTTGGATTTTCCGCCGAACACCTCGTAACTTCAAAATAACCACAGATGCCGGGAAAGTCAAGTATCTATGTCCCCAAAAAGGTTTCCGCTTCGCTACGATACTTTTCGAGGGGTCTAAGATCCCCTGTTGGCCTATGTTAGACTCGAAGTAGCGGCCATTTCAGAGTGAGCAACCTTTATTTTGGACATGTATCTTGCGCCCCTGGACCTCCTTGGAGAACTGCTCTATCCGCTCGCAGATCTTCAGGATCACGTACACGTCCCTCCGCTCCAACCCCGCCCTTCCGAACACCCGCCGCACGGCACGCATGAAGGTCTGGGGTGCGTTCCGGTGGAGGAAGCCGATGCAAGCCAGAGCTCTTTCTATCCGGGCGTACATCCGCTCTAAGTTCTCAAAGGGGGCGAGGTCCGGGGGGGGCTCCCTTGGAGAGGGCCTCTGGGCCCGGAAAAGCTCGTAAGAGAGGAGCAGGACCGCCTGGGCCAAGTTCAGGGAGGGCTGGGGATGGGCCATAGGGAGGGTCGTCAGCATCTGGCAATACCGGAGCTCTTCGTTTAAAAGCCCCCTGTCCTCCCTGCCGAAGAGGACGGCCGCCTGGCGACCCCGGGCCACCTCCAAAAGCTTTCGAACTGCCTCGTCCACGGGATAGAACGGCCCTCTTCGCTTCCCCCTTCGGGCAGTCGTGCCCACCACCAGGGCCTTGCCCCTCAGAGCTTCCTCTAAGGTATCCACTACCAGAGCGTTATCCAAGATCTCCCCCGAGAGGTGGGCCATACCGTATGCCTCGGGCGTGCGGAAGGGGGCAGGCCTTACCAGGGCGAGCCGGGAAAGGCCCGTGTTCTTCATGGCTCTTGCGACAGCCCCTATGCTGCCAGGGTGTTTGGGTTCAACCAGCACGATCCATATGTTTTCCAGAGGGTTCACCG
>DTXA01000357.1 GCA_012962735.1 Candidatus Latescibacterota bacterium | reverse complement strand
TATCTTTTATCTTTTATCTTGGTTTCCCTTCCCCCTTTTATCTTTTATCTTGGGTTCTTCAGCCCTCCAACAGCCAGGCCTTCAGAAGTCCAGCCGCCTTCGAGGGTTGTTCTTGGACAAACTCGGCCACCTGCTCTTGAACCTGCTGCTCCCTTAATACCTCAGGAGTCATCCCCTCTGCTATACCGGGGACCCCGCCAGGGAGAGCGGCTGCCCTCTCTCGTCCCTCCACGGAAATTCCTCTTCGGCCCTCGGCCAGTTCCCCGCCCTCGAGGAGAGGCCCTATCACTTCTACCTTTCTGAGCCGGGAACGCAGCAGCATCAGAAGGACGACTAACAGAACCCCTATCCCGATCCTCTTGAGGAGGGCGGTCCAAAACTCCCGCTGTCCGGCCTTCCTGAGCAGTGCTCTCTCTCGGTCCATCTGGGAGGTGTCGAAGGGAACACTGTGGATCTCTATCTGATCTCCGCGTCCCGCATCAAAGCCGACGGCCCCCTTAACGATCGCGGCCAATCGGGCCATCTCATCGGCTGAGCGCGGGATATACCCTTGCTCTGCTCCGCTGTCCGGTTCCGTCTGAGAGACCCCATTGACTAAGACAGCGACAGACAAGCGCCTTAAGTTCCCGACCGTGTTGACGAGATGTTCCACCGTTTTACTGATCTGGTAGTTTGTGATCGTGTGCTCCGCCCTCCCCGGGGTCTCCGTACCGGAGCCGCCTGTCCTGGAAGGATCCGACGTCTCCTCAATCTCCTCGCTCAGGACCACGGTGTTCTCCGGATCATAGCGCTCCCTAGTCCGCTCGACCCGCTCGAAATTCAACTCAGCGGAGACTCGGACCACCGCGTTGCCTCTCCCCAGAACCTGGGTTAACATCGTCTGCGCCTTATCCGCCAGATATAATTCCACATTTCTCTGAAGTTCCAATTGGCTGCTGGAAAGCCCTACGGTCGGATCCTTATCCAAATCGGTGGATAGGATATTGCCGTAAAAGTCCACGATGGTCACGTTCTCCGGACTCAGCCCCTCGACGCTGCTTGCCACGAGGTAGGCTATGCCCCTGACTTGCCGCCGGCGCAGTTCGGCCCCCGGCCTCAGGAGGAGGGTGATCGAGGCGGTCGCCTCCTCCTGATCTTCGGCGAACAGTCTCTCCTTCGGAAGCACGAGGTGCACCCTGACCTGCTGAACTTCCAGCATGCCTTGGATGGTCCGGGCAAGCTCCCCTTCCACCGCTCGCTGGTAGTTGACCTTCTGGACGAATTCGGACATCCCTAAGTTCGTCTTATCGAACAACTCGTACCCCACTCCCCCCATCTGGGGAATTCCCTGACTTGCAAACTCCATCCGCAGTTCATAGACTTTCTCTGAGGGGACCAGAACGGCGGTCCCCCCCCGTGAAAACTGATAGGGAATACCCCGGTCCTTCAGTTTCCCGGTGATCTGTTCGGAATCCTCCTGGCTGAGATTGGCATACAGCAACGCGTATTCGGGTCGGGTCGTCCATACCATCAGCAACACCAGGCCCACGACCCCCACAAGGAGGAGAGCACCACAAACGATCTTCTGGGTTACGCTCAGCCTTCCCCAGACCTCCCGTATCCGCCCGGACAGTTGCTTGAGAAACTCCCCCATGTTACCCCCCGAAAAGCAAGGGCAAGATAAAAGATAAAAGATA
>DTXA01000356.1 GCA_012962735.1 Candidatus Latescibacterota bacterium | reverse complement strand
TTAGATATCGTAGATAGAAGAGCTCCACCAAGGCTTGGAGGAGGAGCAGAAGCCCTAGGGAGCCGAGGACGGGTTTGAAGTCGAGCCCAAGGGAGGCCGGAGCGTAAGAGGAGGTCAGCGCCAGCCCCAGGATCAGGCCTGAAATCAAATATATTATCGACAGGATGGGGGTGTTCCAAGCGGGATGGGCGAGGAACCTGTAGGCGAATCCCGTGGCTGCCAACGCCAGGATAGCGAAGACCACCAATGCATACCCCATAAGGACCTTGCCGAGAGCCGGGATGGACTGGAGCAGGATGAGGTTGAGCGAGACGATCGCCGTATATGCCCCCGATAGGATGATCTCCCAGCTCACGGGGGACCTGAGGTTCTTGATCATCGCCCAAAACCTTGGGCGATCGTGGATATGGAACAGGGAGAGGCCCGTGGCGACCAGGGCCAGCCCGAGGGCGATCGCCGTATTCACCAATGCGAGCTCGCTAAATCTCCCCAATATTTGGAAGAGCCCGGCGAAGATGGCCGCCCCTTGAGAGAGCCTCGAGAGGGAGACGAACAAGACCAGAGGGTAATCGGGGCTGAACCGCTCAATCGCCCTTTGGCGGCTGTCCATCAATCGGAAATAGGCCGATCTCGAGAATGGACTCATCTTCCCTCCTCTCCTGTCCAACGTCCAACGTCATCTCACCTTGGACTTTGGACCTCCTGGCTTTGGACTTTTCCTTTTCTCTTGTAATCCTCTCCGGCCCTCTCGATATCACCGATAATGCCTTCCAGCCCGATCTTCTTTAGTATATCCCTCGAGGGTATCCCCGTCCCCTCTTCCCAACCCCTGCATTTATAGTATTCCGACAGCGCCCGCTCCCACCCCCTCCGTTCCAGCTTAACCCCCCTGTAGGGCCCTCCGCCCACCTCCTCGGTGAAGAAGCGCTCCGGATAGGTATCCTCCCGAGAGCCGAACCCGTCCCTCGCGTGGTAGGCCCTCTCGAGGTTGATCACCCGCTCGGCGGCCCGCAGAAGCTCTTCCCCATCCAGCTCCATCCCCGTGGCCTCCTCTAGAAGCTCGGCGAGATCGGAGATCCCAAGGGGATAGAGGCGGGCGACGAGGGCAGAGCAGATCCCCAAGAGATCGGCGACGCATTTGCGCTCCTCGGCGAACTTCACCAACCTGGGCTTGTGGTCCAGCGCGGTCATATCTATTTCTATTGAGGGTTTCCCCAAGACCTCCTCCAGGATCTCGGGATACCCTTCGGCTAGGAGGGGGAATTCAAGGCAGCCCATGCTCTTGAGATAGTCCCAATCACTGGTGGAGACCGCAAAAGAGAGGGCGGCTCCGGTGGCGATCCGCGGGTCGAGGCTCGGCAGCTCAACCCCCTTGACCTGGGAGGCCCTCTCCTCCGTATCCCGACCCACCATCTCCGCCGCCCTCCTCACCCCCTCGCCCAATGTGGCCCAGAAGCCTTCCCTCCCCTGGATCAACTCGATGGCCCGCCCGGCTGCCTCCACATCGCCCCAGCGGAGGGGGAACCCTGTCTCCTCCTTGGAGAGCCGCCCCCTCTCGAAGCAGTCCATCGCCCAGG
>DTXA01000355.1 GCA_012962735.1 Candidatus Latescibacterota bacterium | reverse complement strand
CCTGGTCAGATATGTGAACCGCCTGAGGGTCAAGTGGGTGGAGCTGCCCGAGGCCTATCAGGGGTTTATCCTGGAGAACCTCGCCCCCCGGGGGAAGATCGTCCTCGTCGAGTGCGGCTGGCGCTGGCCCCAGTATCTGGTGGCCGACCGTTCCTTCCTCCAGGTGGGAGGGCTGGGTGGGGTGAGCCCGGAGGAGTATCTGGAGCGATGGGAGCTCGACCTCCCGCTTTTGGAGCGGAGGGAGTCCGAATGGGGCTGCCCTGAGGGGTTCGCCTCTTCAGTTAGGGATTTCGCCGCCCGCCGGGGGATCGAACTTTTGGAGATCGGCCTCGATCATCCCCAAGACTACAGCCTCCTCGCATACCGCGCTTACCTTGAGAGCGCGGGCGCAAGGAGGGGGGAGATCCTCTTCGACTGCTTCAACCATCAGAACCCGCGGACCAACGTGCAGACCGGCATCCCGGCCCTCTGGCTCCCCTTTAACGCCGCCGATAGCCTGGCCTTTGCCCAAGGGTTCCTTGAGGGAAGGGAGTTCGAGCGGATCTACCTCACCCTGCTCCCTTCCTTCTCCCGAAGCCCTGATACTGTACCCTTGGAACGCTGGGTCGAGCTCCTCTCCCGCCATGGGGAGCTCGAGCTCTTGGGGACCGATCCGCGGCTCTTCCCCGCCGATACCCTGGCCCCCTTCCGCTTTGCGGCCCGGATGAGGGGGCTTCGCCGGAGACATCGCCTCCCCAAGCCCCTCAAGCTCGATCTCTCGGCTTTGGAGGTGGCCCTCCAGGAGGAAGGAGGAGCAGATTGATCCGATGTGGCACAAAGTTCAGACGGGAAGTCCTGGTCACCGAGAAGATGGTCGAGGAGTTCGCCGATTTGACCGGTGACTCCAACCCCATCCACTTAGACGCAGAAGCAGCGCAAAAGAGGGGCTTTAAGGAGAGGGTAGTCCAAGGGATGCTTCTGCTGGCCCTGATCGGCTCCCTCTTCCCTGAAGATTCAAAAGATCTACCGATCTTTCGGGAGCTGAAAGGGTTCAAGTTCGGTTCACCGGTCTATGTTGGCCAGATGGTGGAGATAACAGGCGAAGTCGTCGGGCTCAGCGAGCTGAGAGGGATGAAGAGGGCCGAGATAAGGGTTACCATCTTCAATCGGGATGAGAGCAAGACCGCGGCAAGGGGCATACTGACAATCCTGATCTGAGGATTATGACTTGCCCTAGCTGCGCGGCTGGGTATATCCTTCGAGGGAGTGGATGGAAGTGGGCAAAGATGGGGGTGAGAGTGCCGTCCTCTTCCCCGGCCAGGGCTCGCAATACCCGGGGATGGGGTGTGCCCTATACGAGAGGTCCGCTGGGGTGAGGGAGATCTTCGACCGGGCCT
>DTXA01000354.1 GCA_012962735.1 Candidatus Latescibacterota bacterium | reverse complement strand
GACCACTTTATAGCCCAAATTCCCCTTTGTGTGGTGAAAATAGCCGGATCCACGGCACCGTGAGTATGGATATGAGTTTCGTGATGATGACCATGCTTATGGGAATCTCTCCTAAAGATCAACCGTTAACCTCCTGATCCCCACCCGACGGCGTATAACGGCGATGGTATTGTATATCCCTTCCTAATGACACCGTCGGCTATTCTAGCATGGATTCAAACCACTGTCAAGCTTGTGCATTCTGAGATCGGCTACGACTTAGTCATCGTAGCCCCCGGATCAAAGCGATCTTCCTTATGATCTCGAAATCCCCTGCGATCATCCGGCAGAAATAAACCCCGCTCGCCACCCTCTCCCCCTCCTCATCTCTCCCGTCCCACCTGACAGAGTGCTCCCCCGGACGACCCTTCCCATCTACAAGGGTCCGGATAAGATGACCCGATGGGGAGTAGATGGAGATCTGAACCTTGCAGGTTCGAGGCAACCGATAGATTATCGTCGTCTCGGAATCGAAGGGGTTTGGGAAGTTGCACGAGAGGCTGAAACCTTCAACACCCATTTTTGACCTCTCCCCTTCGCCCTCCGATCCCTCGGGGAGGCCGGTCTGAAGGCCGAGCTCCAGATCACGTATCAGACCCTCGGCCATCTCCGCCGCCTTGAGGGCGAGACTACACGAATACCTCGTCAGAAACTCCCTCGCCAGAGCCCTGTCCTTCCGATACAGCCTGAGCGCCTCCTCCTCGAGGGAGGGCTGATCTTCGAACTCCTTCGCCTCGAACTCGTCCCAGACCGCCCGAACCCTCCCTATCCTACCCTTATAATCCTCGTTCACCAGATCCTGAAGCCTCTTGAAGGTCCACCAGGCGAATTTCGGGTCGTAGTCGAAAGTTCCGGGAGGAGGGTTGAAGTGATGGAGCAAGCTCAGCTGCTCCCCGATCTCCGCCCGTTTGTAGTAGCTCTCCGGTGTCTCGGTGATCCCCAGATACCATGGGATGAGCACGCCGGAGCACGGCTCGGCTGACGCCCTCCAGTAGATGCATCCTATCTCAGGTGGGAGCCAGCTTCTCAGTTGGAACACCGCCGCCTCCTGCGTGTGTGGGGAGCAGATCGAGCCTCCGGGCCCGTGATATCTCAGGATATCTATCACGTCCTTCACCGTGAGCTTGCGGTCGGGCTTGACGGAGAAGGGGAGCTGCCGTGAGCGTGGGAGGTTCCGTATCCATTTCGCCACCAGCGATATGCCTGTCAGCTGGCGGGGGTCCCACCGATCCGGAGCTCGGTTATACGCCGCCCTGAAGCTGAAAGACTCCCCCCTTTTGGGGTCAAACCATCCCCTCTTTATAGCGTATTCGACGATATCGGGGGAACCGATGAAGTTGTCGCGATCGTCCAAATCCACATCGGTTATTATGTGGACGTTCGGGAGGAAGGCCACCTCGTCGTCCGGAACCCTCTCGGCGAGCCAATGTTTCCCTCTGACCATAGAGAGGAGCCAAGCCTCGTTTGGGTCCGCTATGACGAGCGTCCTTCCCGATGCGACGTATCCGAACCGGTCTATCAGCTCCCCGGCGATTTCAACCCCCTCTCTGGCGGTTTTCGCCCTCTGCACCACCAACCTCCTGAGCATGTATCCTATTCCCCCCTCTACTATCTCCCCGTCGTTCTCCCTCGTGGGACAATAATTGCTCGCCACGGCAACTCCCCACTCGTTGATGTAGGTGTCGCTGAACTCGAGGCCGGGGTTTTCGGACCATATGAAGGAGTATGTCTCCTCGACCTCCGGCAACCTCCCTCCCCTCAGGAGCCTCACCATCTCCCCGGGCATGTGCTTTATCCTCGGTATGACCATCAGGTTTATGATCCTTCTCCCCCCGTTTTGCTCGTTATGTCCGAAGATGACAGAACCGTCCGCTGAAGCCTCTTTCCCGACGATAACGGAATAACATCCGAAGAGGGGTGAAGGCGTTGCCAGCAGCGCCAGTATGGCAGTTAGTATCGCAAGGAGGGTTATCATCGAAAAACTTTGTTTCGCGAAGTTGGATCGCAAGGGCACAGCCTGTGCCCTTGCGAGCAGGGTTTCACCTCGGTCTCTTCAAACTCCCCCATATCACGGCCAGCTTATCCAGAGGTTCAACGGGGGTGACGTTATGTCTCGGATTTTCCATATCGGCTTTCACCTCATCATCTGAGAGGGCACGGCTGTAGATCTTCACCTCATCTATGAACCCCCAGAGGAATCTCGACGTCCCTCCCCTTGAGCCGATGAAAAGATCTCCCGATCCCTTCTCCAGCTTCCCCGAGCACTCTCTCTTCCCCACCACCTCTCCGTCTATGTAGGTCTTTATAACCTTCCCGTCCCACGTTCCGGCGACGAAATGCCACTTCCCGTCCTTGACGTTGCCGACCGACCCCTCATCGTCGCAGTTGTCCGGGAGGTCGTTGGCCTGGAACAGGACCCCTCCGTCGTAGACGGGGATCAGGTTGTACTCCCCCGGCTGCCATGCGGGTTCCTTTTCGACGGCGCTCTGCCTGTCGGTCGGCCCTCCGGTTATCTTCACCCAGCAGCTTATGGTTATGGCGGTCGTGAGCTGGAGGGACGGATGGTTCTTCACGACCAGGTAATCCCCCACCCCATCGAGCTCGACGGCTTTCTCGAACTTTCCGTCAGGGGAGATCTTCGCATCGCCCTTCATCTCGGCGTCGTTTCCGTAGATCGAAAGGTCGACCACCGTTTTACCCTTCACCTCGTCGAATGAGAGGTAAAGGACAAGATCCTCAGGTGGTTTGGCCTCCCCTTTCGGGAGCATAATCGCCCCCAGCAGGAGGACAACAGCTGAACACACCGTTAAAAGTTTCATCAGGGTCATACCTCCTCATTTTGTTTTGATTTGCCCCCAGATTATGGGGAGCATGCCGTTTGGCGTCACATCCACGGTCCTGTTGGGTATCCCCGGGCCGGAGAGCTTTATCCACTCCACAGTATAGGTGGCGTTTCCGTAGAAGTTATCGAATCCATCCGGGGTTATGTAGAAGACCCTCCTCCTGTAACCTCCGTCGTTTCGATTCCCGCTCAGCACCTCTTTATCATCTATAAACATCGTGTAACCCTTCTTCGTCACGTCGATCTTGAAGGTGTGGAACCCCTTCTCTATGGGCACGTCAGCGGCTCTTTTGCCGTCCTCCCCTCTCGGCTGAACGGATCTTCCTCCTCCTCTGACGAAGAACATCGTCCCGACGTTTTTCATGACGTTGATTATCGAGTTGTTGTGCGATTCGCCGGGGAAATCCTGGAAAAATCCGAGCCAGCCGTCATCCGGGTTGGTGTTGAGGTCTATTCTGACCTCCGCTGTTATGGGCTCCCCCTTCCCTTGCGGGCCAACCGGCATGT
>DTXA01000353.1 GCA_012962735.1 Candidatus Latescibacterota bacterium | reverse complement strand
GCTCCCGTCAGGCCTTATGGCATAAAGGTAGTAGTCATCCGACCCAACATATACAGTCCCATCAGGACCTACCGCTGGGGAGGAAAACACAGCACCCCAAGTCTTGAACCTCCACCTGAGGCTCCCATCAGGGTTTATGGCATAAAGGTACCCGTCCCTGGACCCAACATACACTGTCCCATCAGGACCTACCGCTGGGGAGGAAAACGCACACCACCCAGTTTCGAACCTCCACCTGAGGCTCCCATCAGGGTCTATAGCATAGAGGCAGAAGTCATCCGACCCGACATATACAGTCCCATCAGGACCTACCGCTGGGGAGGAATCCACCCAGCCACCAGTTTCGAACCTCCACCTGAGGCTCCCAGGCTCCTGGGCCACAACCCATGAGGAAAGGCCGAAAAGGAAACACGAGGCCACTTGAAAGATAAATCTCTTCCTCATCTGGACCTCCTTGGCTTGCTCGCCTCACACTGGTCCTCTCCCCTCCAAATGAGATGAACCATGTCCTGATCCGTCCAGAAATCCTGAAGACATGGCCCATCTTGCTCCCTTCGGTTCTCTATCTTATCTCCTCACCTTTTTCGTCAATATAAATATCTCTTTGGAGATTGTCAATATGTCAGGTCTGGCACCCATATGGGTCACCCTGAGCCCCATCACCCCGCCCCTCCATCCTTCTGTAACTTACCACGTTCACATCCCCGCCCTGGAAATCTCCGGTCCGCACTTCGTCCTCCAAGGTCCCCTCGAGCTCCAAGTAAATCGAGCGAAGCTCTTGGATAGTTTCCTCGTCCGCATCCCACATCCCCCGCCTGTTGGCCTCCAACAGGCGGCGTGCGACCTCCTCTAAGGCGTGTGGATTGTGGTCCATGAACCAATCCTTCATCCCCAAGACTATCCGCCTGTGGATCTCGTCGTACATCCAGTCCTCCACGACACCTGCGGCGGCGTCCCATCCGTAGAGGTGGACCACCCTGGAGGATATGTCCCCAGCTCCCTTGTACCCGTGCCTCATCATCCCTTCCAGCCACTTGGGGTTTAAAAGCCGGGTCCTGACTATTCGCTCTATCTCCTCCTTCATGTCCCTGACCTTCGGCCTGTCCGGGTCCCTGGTGTCGCCCCAATAGGTCTTGACATCCCTTGTACACCTCCTTCAGATCTTCACGGTCCTCCCAGGCCGAAGCTTCCACAGCCAAGTTCACGCCTGCCCCGTAGGTGCCAGGACGGGCGCAGAAGATCCGACATCTGGCGGATTCCTCGCCCACCTTCTCCCGCATCTCCTCCGCGTGCTTCCTGAGGTAGTTCGCCTCGGGCGGCTCGTGCAGGTCCATCACCATCTGAACGGCATCGTCCAGAAGTTCGTATATGTGGGGGAGGGTGTCCCGGAATATTCCGCTCAACCTTATTATGGGGTCTATCCGAGGGCGCCCGAGCTCCTCCAGAGGGATGACCTCGACGCCCTTGACCCTGCCTCCGTCCCACTTCGGCCTCGTTCCAATAAGGTAAAGGATCTGGGCGATCTCCTCGCCGTCCGTCCTGTACACGTCCG
>DTXA01000352.1 GCA_012962735.1 Candidatus Latescibacterota bacterium | reverse complement strand
TGTCGATGAGCTCATCTATGGTCACGAGGCGATCGGAGCCGAGGTTGAGGGGGTACCTCTTAAGCTCCCCAGGCTTCGCTGCGCGAGCCTTTACATCGTTTGCCAAATAATAAAACGAACTTCCCCAGGCAAAAGATACGGCCTTCAACCTTAAATCTTGCTTGAAAGAGGGGCCCGATTGTGATACAATTGTGGACGACACAAAGCATATCCGAGATAGGTGATGGGCATGTTCTTCGCCATTGAGACTTTCGCTTTGACGAAGCGGTTCGCCAAAACCAAGGGCCTGAGGGACCTCCTGCCCGCCCCTCGCTCCCGCGCGGAGGTGGTGGCCGTGGATAGGGTTGACCTCGCCGTCGAGGAGGGCGAGTTGTTCGGCCTGCTCGGGCCTAACGGGGCCGGGAAGACTACCCTGATCAAGCTGCTCTGCACCCTGATCGTACCCACCTCGGGAACGGCTCGGGTCAATGGCTACGACCTCCGGGAGGAGGCGAGGATAAAGGCCTCCGTCGGTCTGGTGACTGGCGACGAGCGTAGCTTCTATTGGCGGCTCTCCGGCCGTCAGAATCTGGAGTTCTTCGCCTCGCTGCACGGCCTGTCCCCTCGCCAAGGGCGACGGAAGGTGGAGGAGGTCTTGGAGTTGATGGGTTTGAAAGAGGTGGCGGACGAGAGGTTTCAGACCTATTCCACGGGCATGAGGCAGAGGCTGTCCCTCGCCCGCGGCTTGCTCAACGATCCTAAAGTCCTCTTCCTGGACGAACCCACCAAAAGCCTGGATCCAACGGCCACCCGCCACCTCCACGATTTCATCAAGAGCGAATTGGTGGGCAGGCGAGGGGTGACCGTCTTTTTGACCACGCACAGGCTGGAGGAGGCGGAACAGCTCTGCGACCGGATAGCCATCATGGACAAAGGGCACATCCGAGCCTGCGGTACGATTGTTGAGCTCGGTCAGATGCTGCACGGAGGAAGGCGCTATATCCTTAAGATTGATAGCTTCTCGAAGGCGATGTTGAGCAGCTTGGAAGGCCTGGTCATCAATTTGCAAGTCACCCCTCTGGACGGAGATAACATCCTGCTCGAACTTAGCGCGAGGGGCGATGAAGCTTTGTCCAGGGCGATTGACGTCGTCCGGGATAATGGGGGAAAGATAAAGGATGTGAGGAGCGAAGCGCTTCCCCTGGAGGAGATCTTCGCCCACTTCATACAAACAGAGGGGGCCGAGGGATCTGGACGGTCGCTTAGTTGCCCCGTTGCCCCCTCCTGCAGGAGGTTCAGTTGCTCAAAGTGCTCGCTTTTGTGAAAAGGGATTTGCGTCTGGAGCTGAGCTATCGCTTCTCCTTCCTCCTCCGGTTCTTGGGCGTCTTTTTCTCCATCTTCCTCTTTTACTACCTGGCCAGGCTGCTGGGGGAGGTTGCCA
>DTXA01000351.1 GCA_012962735.1 Candidatus Latescibacterota bacterium | reverse complement strand
GCCAACCTACCTTCTACGCGGTATCCAGAACAGACCACCTCCGGCCGGGGGATGAACTCGTCCCCTTCCCCCACCTCCTTCCCTGAGAACTGGACGTATCCGTACCTCCTCGGCATATGGATCCAATATCCGACCTGCGGGGTCCAGGTCCAATCCCTGCTCGGCCCTCTCGGCGAGAAATTCCTCTCCACCCTCGAGAAGTTCGCCCTCCACTGGTCTCCCGGCTCCGGAGGACAGGCCTTGGCTCCTGCGAAGTCCGAGAGTCTCACCCAGGGGATGGCCACCTCGACCGTCCAACCCCTGTCGGTATCGTCGTGCTCGTTGAGGGTTCCTTCCACCCGAACCGCCGAGCTACCATCGAAGTCCCACTCCACGAGCCCGATCCAATCAAACCTTCCCAAAGGTTCGGTCCATATAACGTCGTACACCGTCCCCTTGGGGTTTATCTCGAGCTCGTAGTAGTTCCTCTCGTCCCAGTCCGGGTCCAGGAATATCTCCACATCCTCCTCCACCCAGACCCTGGTGTCCTTTCTTGTGTCCTCGGACCAAACGTCCGGGTCCTCGCACCTGAACCCGAAATAGAGGTTTTCGTCGTCCCAAAGCATCCTCACCTCGGTGCGGTAAGGGACTTCCTCCCCCGTGTCTATCCAGCCGAACTTCCCCACAGGGGCCTTCCTCCAGCTCTCCTCTTCCAACCTCCCGTCCATATTTACGGGGCCCTTTGCTCTGTAGCATATGTATATCTTAGGTCTTACCGACACCTCGTACGGCAGACCAGCCCATACGCCCGGAAGAAGAGGTATTCGGCCAGCTCCGGGGGGACTTCACTGTAGCGTCTCAGATATTTCCCTTCCAGCCCCACAAGGCCTTCCCGAGATGTGCCAGGCTCGGGAGGCGAGGGCGAAGCCCAGGTAGATCAGGGCATATATCGCCCAACCCACCGCGATAACCCGCCTTCGGCCCACACGGTCCGACCAGGTACCCCCGGGAACGGACGTGAGCATCTTCACGATGTGCAGGGCCACCCAGAGGAGGGGTATCGAAGTCGCTGGAACGCCCATGTGCCTCGCCCGGAGGAGGAGGAACGCGTCGCTGGAATTGCCCAAGGTGAATATGGCGACGATCAGAAGGTAGAGCTTAAACTTCCGCCCGAGGTGCCCGAAGCTTATCGAAATTTTCCTTCCCTCCGAAGGCGTCCTCTCCGAGACGAACAGTACCAGCACCAAAACGCTCAGAACAGCCGGAAGCGCGGCGCACCAAAACAGGAGTCTGTATCCCTCGGGCCGGAGCGAAAGTATCAGGAAGGCCAAAAGCGGCCCTATCACCGCTCCTGTGTGGTCCATCGCCCGGTGCAGGCCGAACGCCTTGCCCATAGACCCATTCGGGGTGGAGTCGGCTATCAAAGCGTCCCTCGGGTGCGGGTCCCCTTGCCCACCCGGTCCACAAAGCGAGCTCCTAAGACATGCCACGCCGATGTGGAGAGGGCGAAGATCGGGCGGGTAAGGGCCGAGAGGGAATATCCGGCCAGGACTAAGACCTTCCTACGCCTCAATCTGTCCGAAAACCATCCGGAGAAGAGCTTGAGCAGACTTGCCGTGCTCTCGGCTATTCCCTCCACCACCCCAACGAACCCCACCCCGGCCCCGAGCACCGAGGTGAGGAACAGCGGCAGGACCGGGTAGAACATCTCCGTGCTCACATCCGTGAGCAGACTCACAGCTCCTAAGGCCAATACATTCCAAGTTATGCCTCTCGTAAGCGACCTGACCATCCAAGCCCCTCTCGTAAAAAAACTCCTACCAAGAGGACGCCCTGGTAGGAGTCATCAGCCCGTAAGGGCAACTTTCCGGCGGACCCCATCGCTGGACGAAAACGGCGGCGGTCCGCCTGTCGAAATTGACCGCCGCCGATATGCCGCATTCTCCGAAACCTACCCCGCAGCCTCGGCCATAACTTTCTTCTTACGCCGCTCCGGAGCGAGGTATTCCTCCTCCCATACCTTGTCCAGCAGCTTCTTCACCTTCTCGTCATAGGCGATCATCCCACGAAAGTACTCCGGATCTTGAAGCGCTTCTTCGGCGTCCTTATCTACAGGCCTGCCGCCGAACTTCTTTATTAAGGTATAGGCCACCCGGTAGTGGTCCCTGATGGGACATGGGGTGACCTCGTTGCCGATCCGTTCCCCGGAGGAACGTAGGTAGCAGTATCCGTTCTGCCACCTACGTATGGCCTTGAAGAGGGGGGCGTCCAGAACCGAATCCAGATCGTCCCCCCTCGCGTATACGTCCTTGATGTTGTCTACCGCATACGGGAAGAACACGCAGGGGGTGATGTTGCCGTTCCACTCTATATAGAGATACCCTCCTGTGCGGCCCGCGGATATACATCCGTCGCTCACAGGGCCGCTGTTCCAGAAGTCAGCTACCCAGAACCCTCGCTCGCGGATGAGGTGTTGCTCCCTTCTGTACATCCTGAGTCGCTGTTCGGGGGTGACCAAGAGATCTAAGGTGTAGCCCCGACCTATGGGCATATACTGGAAGATCCAGGCGTACAACGCCCCCTGCTCCAAAAGGTAGAAGTCCATAAACTCGTCGCTGGTGACGAGGTCCGCGTTGTACCGAGTTGCGGTCACCGAGATGCCGAACGGCACTCCCACCTCGCGCAGGTTCCGGCAGGCCCTGAGGATCCGCTCGTACACCCCCTTCCCCCTTCTCTCCTCGGTCTCCTTGCGAAACCCCTCCACCGATATGGCTGGGGAGATGTTGCCAAGCTCGGCCATCTCCTCGGCGACCTTCTCGTCTATAAGGGTGCCGTTGGTGTACATGAGGAAGTAGTTGTCCTGATGTTTCCTCGCCAGGTCCAGGATCCCCTTGCCCTGGCTCCTCCACACAAGAGGCTCCCCGCCGGAGATCACCGTGAAGTGGGAGGCCCACTTCTCGGTCTTCTCCTGGATGATCCGGCTGACGATATCGTACTCCAGCTTCTCGGCGTCGGCGGCGGTACTACCAGCGTAACATCCCACGCACTGGAGGTTGCACCGCTTGCTCGGGCTGATGGTCAGGAAGGCGGGAGGAGCGGACCCCTGGCCGTGTCTGGCCACGAAGGAATCTCGCCACTCCGTGTCACCCACAAAGATGTTCCCCACGAATACCTTGAAGATCTTCCCCCATATCTGGGGGGAGATGAGGTTGTCCCTGAAGGCACGGTCCAAGGCCAGTATCATACTGCGCACCATGTAGAACTTATCTTCCTGCGCCCGGTGCAGGCGGTCTCCAGGGTTATCTACGATGGCCCTTTTATACACCTCGTGCTCTAAGGCCTTTACCATCAGCTTACGCACAAGGGTGTTCTCCACTAAGGTGCTCACCAGCTCTGCAGTCCTCGGGTGTGAAAGCACCCGTGCCATGGTAAGGACGGCCATAGCACCTCCTTTGCTATAAGGGACCCTAAAAAGTATCCGAGCGAAGCGAAAAACTTTTTGGGACTTATTTAAGTGTTCAACGAACGACCTTCGGTCCTTCCAGCCATAAGCTCCTCTATCCGGCGGTGAAGTTGATGTATCCGCTCCCTGAGGTCCGCGACCTCTTTACGGGTGGGCAGATCCATCTGTCCGAGTATACGATGGATGACAGCCTCTATCTGTCGGTAAAACCTCAGCCTGCGATCTCGCAGCCGCTCTATCAACCGCTCCCGCAGCCGCCTCCCCTCCTTCTTTCCGAGCCTGCGCCTCCGGACCAGGTCCCGCACCGCCGCTTCCACCTCCTCCGGGTCCTCCACGTGGGAGAGGAGGGAATGCTCGTAAAGATCTATCGCCTCATCCCGCCTCCTGCGTATCATCTCCCTCAAGACGGTGGGGATCGGAAGCCACTGGCGTTTCTCCCTCTCCTGTTCCACGATGATCTGGGCCAGGACCATCGTGGTAATATCCTCCCCGCTCTCCCGGTCCACCACCTGGACGTGTTCGCCCTCAGCTATCAACATGGCGATCTCTGGGAGGGTGATAGGCTTGCTTATCTCGGTATCGTACAATTTTCGATTAGCATATCTCTTAATTACTCGCATGTTTCCTCCATATATGGCGCATCGCGATTACGCAATGCATAATTTACAAAATATCTCTCCGCTTGTCAAGGGGTCCGTCGCCCGATCCGATGCGAATATATATCCAAGAGATGATCGTTTACTTCAAGGAGGCCTTCCTTTCCCCCGGAAAGTATCTAAGCGAAGAACTTTTTGGGACTATAAGATCCCCTTGACATAGGTTTTGGGGGTCGCTATCTTAGCAAAGCGAGACACTTCAACGTTCAAGGGCGATGTCATAAGAGGAGGCGTTATGGGGTCTATAGCCGATATGCTCCCTTTCTTGGGAAACCTGAAGGAACTTCAGGAGATGTTGGGGGATATGGCGGTGTATCCACGCTCCACGTTAGAGGGGAAGGGAATTTTTTTCTTTCTGGGCAGGAAAGGAAAGGAGAAACTCTTGGGCGTGCGAGCCCGCTTGGAAGAGGCTCTCGCCCCCTTCCAGGGGAAAACCGTCCGGGTGAAAGAGGGTGTGCTCAAACTCTGCCCCCTCACCCATAAAAACGCCCTCGCCCTGAGGGAGGCCCTGCCACAGCTCCGCCCTAAGCCGGTGGGCCTCCGTACCTCGGCCGGCTTGGGGGACAGGTTGGGGCTGGCCACCCCTGGGCACGTACGAGCGGTGCGGGGGACTGGGTTCTTCCCCGTCTTCGCCCAGCAGTCCATACGAGAGATGTCCCGAACCAGCAGGACCCCGGAACAAGTCTTAGACGACGCCACCTGGGGCGCCATGCAGGAGGGCTGGACAGAGGGATTCGGGGCGGATGCCGACCATCTTAAAACCCCTGAGGACATCGACGCCTGCGTCCGGGCCGGGTTCGTGATGTACACAGTGGACCTGAGCGAACACGTGGATGACCGGGCGGGATACGACGATCCGGAAACACTGGCCACCAAGTACGAGGCCCTCTCCTGGGAGGACCTTGAGGCCACATCCCAGGACCTGCGTCGGATTTACTGTGGCCGCTCCTTCTGTGCAGGCCCCTTCACCTTCGTCCTCACCGAGGAGGCCCTACTTCGGGCAGCGGTTAAGTACGGAAGGGCCATCGTCCATACGGTCGAGATGTACCGCCACCTGGCCGATAGGATGGAGGAATTCGAGCTCGAGGTCTCCATCGATGAGACCTCCTCGCCCACAGAACCCGAGGAACACCTGTTCGTGGCTTTGGAGCTGAAGAGGCTCGGCGTGAGGTGGACGAGCCTCGCTCCAAGGTTCACGGGGAGGTTCGAAAAGGGCGTGGACTACATAGGAGACCTGAATGCTTTCCGGGAGCAGTTCCGCATGCATGTGGCCATAGCTAAGGAATTCGGACCTTACAAGCTCAGCATCCACTCCGGCTCCGACAAGTTCTCCATCTATCCCATAGCCGCAGAGGAAGCCGAAGGCCTGGTGCACCTGAAGACCGCCGGCACTAGCTACTTAGAGGCCCTGAGGGCTGTCTCGGAGCTTGCCCCCGACATCTTCAGGGATATATTGGCCCTGGCCTTAGAGCGCTACCCACAGGACCGGGCGAGCTACCACGTGTCGGCCGATCTATCCTGTATCCCTGACCCTAAGTTCACAGACGACGATGTCCTCAAGGGGCTTCTGGACGACTTCCATGGGAGGCAAGTCCTCCATGTGACCTATGGCTCGGTTTTAAAGAGGTTCGCAGGGCAGCTGATAGAGGTGCTGCAGGAGGGGGAGGAGATATATTACGGGATGTTGGAACGACATCTTAAAAAGCACCTGACCCTATTCGCGGGATAAGTAGGGACACAAATGCAAGAGATTAGAGTGTATAGTCGGAAGGAGCTGTTATGTGCGGAACGGAACTCGTAAGGAGGGCGTTCCAGGATGCCCTCGGTGGGGAACCCGAACTTATCGCCCGGGCGCCCGGCAGGGTGAACCTCATCGGGGAGCACACGGATTACAACCAGGGTTTTGTCCTCCCAGTTGCCATAGACAGGGCGGTCTGGGTCGCCCTGCGGAGGAGGGAGGACCAGAGGGCGAAGCTCTATTCGGCCAACTTTTCCCAAGATGCCGAGTTCATGGTAGATGCGCCGCAGAAGGACCCTTCCCGCCCCTGGGCCGACTACCCCAAGGGGGTAGTCTCAGAGCTTCGGTCCATCGGATACGAGGTGGTGGGCTTTGATATGGCCATTTGGGGAAATGTCCCCGTAGGGGCGGGCCTGAGCAGCTCGGCGGCGATAGAAGTGGCCGTTGCATTCGGTCTTTCATCCCTCTTCGACATCCCCCTGGAGAGGACCGAGATGGCCCTCCTCTGCCAGCGAGCCGAAAACATGTTCGTGGGGGTTCAGTGTGGGATCATGGACCAGTTCATAGCGAGTCTCGGCAGGAAGGGCCATGCTCTCTTTTTGGACTGCAGGGACCTGAGCTACCGACATGTGCCCCTGTGGGAGCGGGCTTCTGTTGTGGTGTGCAACTCCGGGGTAAAGCGGGAGCTGGCCTCCTCCGCATACAACGAGCGCAGAGCCCAGTGCGAGGAGGCCCTGCGCAGGCTGAGGAAGATTATCCCCGGGATAGAGGCCCTGAGGGATGTGTCCCCGGAGGAGTTTGAAGCGCATAAACATCTCCTCCTCGAGCCGGTCCGGAGGAGGGCCAGACATGTGGTGTACGAAAACGAGAGGGTGCTCCGGTCGGTGGAATTGCTCGAGGCTGGCGACCTGGAGGGGTTCGGGCGGCTGATGTACGAATCCCACAGGAGCCTGAAGGGGGACTATGAGGTCAGCGGCCCTGAACTGGACATCCTGGTCGAGCTGGCAAGCTCGGTCGAGGGCACTCTCGGCGCCAGGCTCACCGGAGCTGGGTTCGGAGGGTGCACTGTGAACCTCGTGGAGCAGGATGCCTTAGGCGATTTTGAGAAGTTTGTCCGGAGGGAGTACGAGGCGAGGACCGGCATCCCCTTAGAGGTATACGTATGCGAAGTGGTCGAGGGAGCGAATATATCTCCAAGGAATTCACTTTAGAGAGGTCTTTCCTTGGGTCCCCAAAAATATCTGAGCGTTGGGGCTATAAAGGAGGGAACATGTCACTGAAGACCTGCATCAACGGCGCCACCACGATGCCCTACCCTTTGGAGGAAGACATCCGGAGCGCTGCCGAAGCCGGGTTCGAGGGGGTGGAGCTCTGGGTCCCGAAGGTGGAGCGGTACCTTGAGGAGCGGGGCGTGGAAGACCTGGAGGGTGCCCTGAAGCAAGGGGGCCTTAAGGTCGCTTCCCTCTGTCCCTACGGCCTGGGGGCGTTTTCCGAGAAGGCCGAGGAGAACAGGGAACGGATAAGGAAGGCCGCGGAGCTCGCCGGGGCCATAGGCTGCCCTGTCCTCCTGGTCTGCCCGGACAGTCCCCCTCCGGGGATTGGGGAGGCCGAGGCGTTCCAGAAGGCGGGGGAAGAGGCGAGGAGACTTGGGGAGATATGTGCGAACTACGGGGTCTCCATCGCCTTAGAGCCATTGGGCGGGCACCCGTTTGTCCCCGGGCCCAAGGAAGCCCTGAAGATCGTGGAAGAGGCCCGCCACCCAGGCATCAAGCTCATGATGGACACCTTCCACTACTACAAGTCCGCCGTCTCCTTGGAGGACATCGCGGCCATTCCGGTGGAACTTTTGGCCCTTGTGCACATCAACGACTGCGAGGAGGGGCCCAGGGAAGAGCTGACCGACGGCCACCGCCTTTGGCTCGGGGAGGGCGTCATCCCCCTCGAGGACATGATAGGAACGGTCGCCCGGAACGGGTACAAGGGGTACCTGTCGGTAGAGATATTCCGGGAGGAGTACTGGAGGCAGGAAGTGGACGAGATCGCCCGGAGCGCCAAGGCCTCCCTCGATGCGCTCCTGACCCGACTGGCGTGCTCACGTCCGATGTAACACAAGCTCGGAGCAAGGGGGAAGGGATGGAAAAGGTTCGACTGGGCTTCGTGGGGGCGGGGTTCATGGGGCAGCTGGCCCACCTCGCCAACTTCGCAGAGCTGAAAGAGAAGTGTGAGGTAATAGCCCTCGCCGAGCCGAAGGAGAAGCTCGCCCGGGCTGTGGCTGCCCGATATGGCATCCCAAAGGTCTACCGTGACCACCGAAAGCTGTGCGAGGATCCAGAGGTGGAGGCCGTCGTGGAGGTCACAACCGACTTCCTACACGTGCCGATCGCCTTGGACCTCATCGAGGCCGGTAAGCACGTTATGATGGAAAAGCCTATAGCCACCTGTCTCGAGGACGCCAGGAGAGCCGTGGAGGCGGCCAGAAGCAGGGGCGTTAAGCTCATGGTGGGCTATATGAAGCGATACGACCCAGGGGTGGAGAGGGCGAAGGCCATATTGGACGAGCTTAAGGACTCGGGAGAGCTCGGGGAGATAGTATTTGCAAGGGCCCATTGTCTCTGTGGGAACTGGACCTGCAACATAGGCCAGCCCATCCGCACAGATGAGCCCACTTCCGAAGTGCGGCCAAGGCTTCCGGAATGGCTGGACCCCGAGGACGCCAGGGCCTTCCTGGGCTTCAACAACGTCTTCTGCCACAACTTCAACCTCCTTCGCTTCCTTGCGGGGGATGCGGAGGGGGTCCGGTTCGCGGAACTCTCCGGCCCGACTAAGGTGGTGGTCTTAGACATGGGAGGATACGCCGCCACCCTAGAGCTGGGGGGAATTTCCGCCCACCGCTGGGAGGAACACACCCAGGTTTACTTCTCCCATGGATGGGTAAGGGTGGACACCCCTCCCCCGATGCTCCAGCAGGTCCCGGCCGAGGTAGAGGTGTACAAGGCCGGGAAGGCCCGCGAGGTTGTAAGACCCGTTCCCGAATGGGAATGGTCCTTCGCCCGGCAGGCCGAACACTTCTTAGATTGCATCCTGAACAACTGGGAACCTAGGTCCTCCGGCGAGGACGCCTTGAGGGATATGGAGCTCATAGAGGAGACGTTTCGGAGGTTCTTCAGGAAACCGGAGGGGCCTCCAAAAAGTATCTGGGCGAAGCGAAGAATTTCTCGGGGCTAAAAGTCCCTGCTGTGGGTCCCAGCCACCTGGACCTGGCGGAGGGCCAGGACCGCCACTAATAGGACCACGGTTAACACGATGGGGAGGGGCCTGCGGAGGAGGAAGAGGAGGCCGAAGAGCAGGGGGAACCCCACGCTGGCCCCGAAGTTGACCTTAGACCCGAACCACCCCTTAAGCCTCAGGAGCCCGGAGAGGAAACCCACAACGACCCCGGCTGAGAGGACAACGAAGAACTCCAGGGGCACGAGTGCCAGGAGCGCCCCCATAGCTGTGTTCATCCCCTCTCCGCCATCGAACCTTAGAAAGACCGGCCAGCAGTGTCCCACGACTGCGGAGACACCGGCCAGTCCCGCAGCCCAGAGGGGAAGGCCCAGGGAACGTGCGAACAGGACTGGAACAAGCCCCTTGGACATATCCAGGACAGTGACGACCGCCCCCGCCCCCTTCCCCACCTGGGCTATCACGTTGGCGGCACCAGGGTTCCTGGAGCCAACTTTTCTGATGTCTATCCCCTTTACCCACTTACTTATGAGGTAAGCAAACGGCACGGAACCCAGAAGGTACGACCCCCCTAAAAACAGGGCTAATTCAGTCGCTCTAAGCACGGCCCAACTCCCGCAACATTTTCAGGATCGCCTCCACTAAGTCGTAAGACCCCACCCGGACCGGAACGTCCGATCGGGCGGCTACGTCCTCCGGCCTCACGTCGTCCAAAAGGAGCCCATCGTCATTGGCGCAGTCGGGTGGCAGGAGAACCCCGTTGCCTGGGTCGGTCCCTTCGAGGGCCCTCAGGATGTCCCCCCCAGAAAGCAGGCCCGAGACCGTCACAGTCCTTCCGAGGAGTTCGTTCTCCACCGGAACGACCTTCAGCGAGAGACCCCGGGTCCGGACCTCTACCTCCCGAGCCAGGCCCTCCAACACGGACCCGAAGGCCGTGCCCGTGACCAAAGTCAGGGAGGTGGGAGATATCCGAGGGGGAAGATCGTCCATCCTCGCCCTGAAGGTATCCGTAAACCTCCTGACCATCCCAACGCCATTCTCCAACTGCGGGAATCCCTCGTACTCTTCC
The DNA here is from genome assembly GCA_012962735.1 of Candidatus Latescibacterota bacterium. Taxonomy (GTDB): domain Bacteria; phylum Latescibacterota; class 4484-107; order B68-G9; family B68-G9; genus B68-G9. The sequence goes on along the minus strand of DTXA01000351.1, from coordinate 335 downwards.
TCCTCGGGGACCTCCTCCCCAGCGGAAAGGTAAAACTCATCCGATGCGAAGACGAACCTGCTGCCCAACTTCTTCAGGAACTTCTCCTGCCATGTTCCTATCTGTTCCAAGGTCATCCAGGCCTCCTCTGGCACCACCGACCTTAAGGGGAAGAGCCCCTCCCGGTGTCGGGTCAGGCCGACTGGAACCACGGCCACGGATGCCACCCCGGGATATAACTCCGCCAGGTCCTCGATGGTCCTGTCTAAATTGGCGCCATCGTTGATCCCGGGACAGAGCACCACCTGGGCGTGCACCTGGATACCACCCCGCACGAGACGGTCCAACTGTTCCCT
>DTXA01000350.1 GCA_012962735.1 Candidatus Latescibacterota bacterium | reverse complement strand
GGTTTCGGACTTCACCTCGGTTAAGGCCGCTGCCGAGCGAGACTTCGTCGCAGAGGACCCGGAGGGCTGGGCGAAGTTCCGCGAGTACGTCCACGCCCAGGTGCGTGAGCTTATGACCAACTACGGGAAGATCGATATTCTCTGGTACGACGGCGCTTGGCCCCATAGCGCCGAGGCGTGGGAGTCCGAAAGGCTCAACGCCATGGTCAGGAGCCTCCAGCCGGACATAATCATCAACAACCGTTCGGGGGTGCCGGAGGACTTCGATACCCCGGAGCAGCACATCCGGGCCTCCGACCGACCCTGGGAGACATGTATGACGATGGACGACCTGTGGTGGGGCTACCATCCGGGCGATCCTAACCTGAAGTCCTCGATGCAATTAGTGCGCAACCTGGTGAAGTGCGTCGCCCGCGGTGGGAACTTCCTGCTCAATGTCGGCCCCAAGGCCGACGGAACGACCCCCGCCCCCCTCGGCCAGGCCCACCTAGGTCAGGTCACCGCCAAGGGCAACACTGTCTATATACACGTCATGTTCTGGCCGGGTAGAGAGATGTGCGTGGCGGGGATCAAGAACCAGGTCCTGAGGGCTTACATGCTGGTCACAGGTGACGAGCTACCCTTCGAACAGCGGAGGGACCGCCTGTTCGTCAGAGGTCTGCCTTCACGTGCACCCGACCCCATAGACACGGTGGTGGCCCTGGAGCTCGAGGGCGAGCCCGAAGCTGCCCCGGCGTCGTTCTGGAAGTAACGGTTAGCGAACGTCCGGAAAGCGAGGAACGACCATGATCGCCGTGCTGGACTTCGGCGGCCAGTACGCCCACCTGATAGCCAACCGCATCCGCAGGCTGGGCGTTTATGCTGAGATACTCCCGTCCGACACGCATCCACGGAAGCTGAGGGATGTGGAGGGCGTCGTGCTTTCGGGGGGGCCGGCCAGCGTGTACGACCCCGACGTCCCCCCTTTCCACGAGGAGGTCTTAGAGCTGGGGGTCCCGGTGCTGGGTATCTGCTACGGACACCAGCTGATGGCCCACATGCTCGGGGGAGAGGTGCGGCCCGGTGGCACCAGGGAGTACGGGATGGCCAGGCTGGAGGTTATAGAAGAGGACGAGGTCCTCAAAGGCCTGGGGCTGACCGAGACCGTGTGGATGAGCCATGGCGACCAGGTGGTCCGGCCCCCCGAGGGTTTCCGGGTGCTGGCCCGCACCCCGGACTGCCCAATAGCCGCCATGGGGGACCCAAGAAGACACCTATACGGCCTCCAGTTCCATCCCGAAGTGACGCATACCCCTAAGGGGATGGAGGTCCTCGATAACTTCCTCGAGGTCTGCGGCGCAGCCCGGACGTGGGATATGGACAGGTTCCTGAGCCGGATAGAGGAGGAGATAAAGGCAGTTGTCGGCAGCCGGAAGGTGTTCTTGTTGGTCTCCGGAGGTGTGGATTCTACGGTGGCCTTCGTGCTCCTGACCAAGGTGCTGGGAGGGGAAAGGGTGTACGGCCTCCACGTGGACAACGCCTTCCTCAGAAAGGGGGAGCAGGAGGCTGTAGAAAGGAGCCTGAAAGCCTTCGGGAGGGTGCAGGTGGTGGACGCATCGAAGGAGTTCCTGAGGGCCGTAGAAGGAGTGGTGGACCCGGAGGAGAAGAGGAGGCGCATAGGAGATGCTTTCGTGCGGGTGATGAGGCGGGAGGTGGAGGCCCTGGACCTGGAGGAGTGGGTGCTGGGCCAGGGGACCATCTACCCGGATACCATAGAGTCCGGGAGCACCCCAAACTCGGCTGTCATAAAAACCCACCACAACCGAGTCGAGGCCATCAGGAGGCTGATGGAGGAGGGTCGGGTGGTGGAGCCCTTAGCCCAACTCTACAAGGACGAGGTGCGCAAGGTCGGGCAGAGGCTAGGATTGCCGGAGGAGCTGATCTGGCGGCACCCTTTCCCCGGTCCTGGATTGGCTGTCAGGGCCCTATGCTCGGACGGGCGAAGCTTCCCCGTCCCGGAGGGGCTTTCGGAGGAAGTTAAGGGGATAGCCCGGAGGTTCGGTCTGGAAGCTGATGTCCTCCCCATCCGCAGCGTAGGGGTACAGGGCGACTTCCGGACCTACGCACACCCTGCGGTCCTGCGGGGCGAGGCTGACTGGGACCTCTTAGAACGGATTTCCACCGCCATCACCAACGCTCTGAGAGGGATAAACCGGGTCGTCTGGGCCCTGACCCCTTGGAGGGCCCGGAAGGTCCGCAGGGCCACTCTCACCAAGGAGCGACTTGACCTTTTGAGGGAGGCCGACTTCCGGGCCCACGAGGTTTTGAGGAGGCGGGGGCTCCTCCGGGAGGTCTGGCAGATGCCCGTGGTGCTGGTGCCGTTAGGCGAGGAGGGGGAGACCGTGGTGCTCCGGCCGGTGTGTTCCCAGGAGGCTATGACCGCCCAGTTCGCCAAGCTTCCCCCCGAGGCCGTGCGGGAGATGGCGCAAGCCGTGTTTTCGCTCCCCGGCGTAGATGAGGTCCTCTACGACGTAACCCACAAGCCCCCAGGGACGATCGAGTGGGAGTGAACTGAGGTATGTTCAAAAACTTCATAAATCTCTATGACTTCGTGGACGTCTTACGATATGTCCGGGTCCACGG
>DTXA01000349.1 GCA_012962735.1 Candidatus Latescibacterota bacterium | reverse complement strand
GCTCACCGCCCTTCCTGTGAGCCTGAGGACGAGGTAGTCCTCAAGGAGGAGGAACTTGTGGGTATCTCTGAAGACCTGAGGCTCTTTCCTTTTGATCCACAGTATCTTACATGCGGGCCAGTTGGGAAGGACATCCGGCTGTCCTGTGGTGTGGTACATCTCCTCAGGTGTAAACCTGCTCCCTATCTCCTCAGCCTCCTCCTGAGCCCTGTCGTCCAGCCAGACTATTGCGTCCCTCAACGCCCTCCCCTCCCTGTCCACGGGTATCAACGTCTCCCCCTGGCTGGAGATCGCCAGGGCCCTCACATCCTCGGGCAGGACATCCTTAAGGACATCCTGGAGGCAGGATTTCAACGATTCCCAGTAATTTTCAGGGTTGCATTCGACATGGTGGGGGGAGGATGTCGAAAGTTGGTACTCCCTCACCGCTCTGGCCACGATCTCCCCATCACGGGAGAAAAGGATCACCTTCAGGGCGGTGGTCCCTACGTCTATCCCTAAGAGGTAGTGCTTCATCTTACAAACTCCTTGATGAACTCCCCTATCTTGCCCACAACTAGCTCGAAGACCTTCCTTCCGGTTTCGGCGGTGGCCAAGGTAGGGTCGTTGCAGATGGTCCCTGGCTTATAATACCCCTCTATTATGAACTGCCTGTGCCAGGTTGAGAGGCTGAAGGGGGCGAACCTTGCCTCCTTTGGTGGGGGATCTGCCTCGGCCCTGCTCATGTCGACAAGCTCCGGTCTCAGGTAGAGCTGGAGGGATGTTTCTATCTCCCCTCCGTGCCAGTCCCTGTCCTCCCTCCCTCCGAGTATCTTCCTGAGCTCATCCCCTGCGAACTCCCCGAGGAACGAGATCCAGCAGAACCCCACAACCCGGGCATCCTGGGGTATTCGCCAGTCCGGCCAGATGGAGGACATCTTGCTGTTCAGCTTCTCTATGACCTGGGGTATCCACTTTTCGGTCCCACCTCCGTGGCCGTTCACAACTACGATCCTCTTGAACCCAGCCCTGAGGTAAGACTCAAGCACATCGTTCAGAGCCTCCATGTATACTTCCTTGCGTACTTTCACCATGAAGTAGGGTATGGTCTCGGGGTCCCAGGGAGATGGGGAAAGCCAGAATGGGGCGCCGACCAAGACCCTTGGGTTGGGGTTGAGCCTCTCCGCCACCCCCTTGCAGATGCTTGTCACGTTGTCGATGTCCGTGTGAAGGGGCAGGTGTTCCCTGTGCTGCTCTATGGTGGCAACCGGGACCAAAACAACGGCCCCTGCCTCCGCTGCCTCCTTTACCTCCCCACGGAGCATCTCGGGAAGGTAGAACTTATAAGCCATCCTCGCCCTCCTAATTATGGGACGACCATCACGCTTACTATCTCGAACCCCTTGCACGGAAAGGCCATCATACCCCCCCGAACCCGAAGTGGAGATATCTTCTCCTCCGAGAGGTTCACCAGCCATGCCTCCCTTACCGGAAGTGAGAACTCCATCCTCACCTGGACGTCCTTCCCTGTGGTCTCCCATCCCCTTATCACGATGCCGTCGCCATCTTCCGCCCTCTTGACCACGGTCACCTCGAACTCCTCGGGGGCGACCGAAACCAAGCTCAG
>DTXA01000348.1 GCA_012962735.1 Candidatus Latescibacterota bacterium | reverse complement strand
TCGGCCGTGGTCATGCTCGCCTTGCTCCTCCTGATGGTCATCGGGGGCATCCACTTGGCGTTCGCCTTGATGTTTCTGGCCCTGATCTTCGGATTCATCTATCAGGGTCTAGCCCTCTTTCCCCTTGCCATGCTTAAGATCTATGGGGTCATGGAGAGCGAGATCCTCATTGCCGTCCCGCTTTTCGTGTTCATGGGGACGGTGCTGGAGAAGAGCGGGGTCGCTGAGGGAGTCTACCAGAGCCTGTACGAATTGTTCGGTCCCGTGCGGGGGGGGCTCGCTTTCGCTACGGTGGTCACCTGTACCATCTTTGCCTCCTGCACAGGGGTCATCGCCGCCACCGTGACCACCATGACCCTCTTGGCGGTCCCCTCCATGCTCCGACGCAATTATGACAAGGGCCTGGCTACAGGTGTGGTGTGCGCCGGAGGAAGCCTCGGGATCCTCATCCCCCCCAGCGTCATGCTCGTGATGTACGGGCCCATGGCCAATCTGTCGGTCGCAAGACTCTTTGCTGCGGCCCTATTCCCAGGGCTTCTCCTCTCCTTCCTCTATCTACTTTATATTGGGGTGTGGTGCTGGATCCGACCTTCCGCTGCCCCAGCTATCGCCCCTGAGGACCGGAAGGCAACCGGAAGGCGTCTCCTCCTCCGTGTGGCCCTTCACATGCTCCCTTCCCTCTTTCTGATCCTGGCAGTTCTGGGATCCATCATCGAGGGGATCGCCTCTCCAACAGAGGCATCGGGAGTGGGGGCTTTTTGCGCCCTCATCATCGCTGCCCTATATCGACATCTCACCTTGGAGAATGTCCGGGAGGCCGCCTATACCACACTGATCGTCACGACCATGGTCTTCTTCATCATCATCGGGGCCGGGGTCTTCAACGCGGTCTTCCTCTATCTGGGCGGGGGCACTCTGATCAAGAACATGCTGATCGCCTTGCCTTTGGGCAAATGGTTCATCTTGGCCGTCATGATGTTCATCCTTTTCATCATGGGTTTCTTCATATCCTGGCAGGGCCTCCTCTATGTCATCGTCCCTATCTTCCTTCCGGTGGTCACCTCCTTGGGCTTCGATCCCTTATGGTTCGCACTTCTGGTCTGTCTGAATCTCCAGATGTCCTTTTTGACCCCTCCTTTCGCCTACGCCATCTTCTTCGTCAAAGGAGCCGCCCCGCAAGAGGTAACCACATGGGACATCTACCGAGGAGTGGTCCCTTTCGTGGTCATGCAGGCCTTGGGCTTGTCCCTTTGTATCCTCTTTCCGGAGCTCATCCTCTGGCTCCCCCGGGTGACCCTAGGTGGAGGCTAGGCGCAGAGATCCCAAGGTTCCAGCAGACAGGCCCACGAGGAGCAGATCATGAAGGATCCAAAGAAGGAGGGCCCAGGCAGGAGGGTCCAGAAGGAAGAGACCTTTGCAGGGGGCTTCTGGAAGACTCATGTGGGGGAGCTGCGGTTTCGAGGCGCGCTGGGACGGCCGGGACGGCTCCTCTCCGGGAGACTCCTTC
>DTXA01000347.1 GCA_012962735.1 Candidatus Latescibacterota bacterium | reverse complement strand
GAGGAGGAGGTTCTCCTCACCGAGAAGGAGCTTGAGGTTTTGATGCTGATGGCGAAGGGGTGGACAAATGCTCGCATCGCCGTGGAGCTAAAAGTCAGTGAAAGGACAGTTGGTTTTCACGTGGAGAACATCCTTGGGAAGCTTGGGGTAAGCTCTAGAACGGAGGCGGTAGTAGAGGGGATAAGGAGGGGGTAATTGGGTTTGGAGGCATAGGTAGTTGGCTTGTGTACAATCTGGCATCAATTGGAGTAGGGAGAATTATCGGGTTTGATCACGATGAGGTGGAGTTGTCTAATCTAAATCGGCAGATCCTCTATAGCGAGCAAGATATCGGCAGACCAAAAGCACTTGCCGCTAGAGAAAGACTGCAGAGCTTTAACACCAACGTTAGTATCGAGACATATCCTATCGCGATAACGAAAGAAAACCTTGAACGACACATCCCAAGTGACGCTAATGTCATTATCTCTACTGTCTTCCCGCTGGAATATCACCTCAACCCATTCTGCGTTCGACATAAGATTCCACTGCTTGCTCAAGGTGGTGGTGGTTACTCCCCCTCCGGCGTAATTGTGATAATTCCTTACAAAACCGGTTGTTTCGATTGCGTTGAGGACCCAACGCCAGTGTGGAATGAGTTGCTCCACAAGGTACGCTCTCGCCATGGTGGTACCTACGTTTCTACCACAACATTCAGTCCCATTGTGAGTTTGTGTGCCAATATCATGGCCATTGAGATATTCAAACTTGTGACCTGGGTGGCCGATTTGGATCTATGCTGCGGAACAGGACGCCATTCTATAGAACTAGCACAGAGGGGATTCGAAGTAATCGGTCTCGATATATCGGAGACTTTCTTGCAGATTGCTCAGCGCAAGGCTGCTGCCAAAGCGATAAGTGTGAGATGGCTTTGCAGGGATATGCGGGAAATTCCTTACGAGGACTATCTGAACTTAATAATCAACCTGTATGGATCGTGGGGGTACTTCGAAGATGACGGGGATAATTTCAGGGTATTATATTGAGCCGACTTTGGACATCTTCGGGCTGGCCTCGGCCATCCGCTCCCACACCGAGGGAGCCAGGCCCTCCTTTGCCGTTGACCTCGACCTGATGGAGGACAGGAAACAGCTCCCGGAGGAGGTGGCCATCAACCTCTTCAGAGTCTACCAGGAGGCCCTGGCCAACGTGGAAAAGCACGCCGGGGCGAATCGGGTGGAGGTGAGGTTCACCTTATCCCCCAGCGAGGTGGTGCTCTCGGTAAGGGACGACGGGTGCGGCTTCGTCGTCCCTCGGCGATTGGGCGAGTTTGCTCGAGATGGCCGTTTCGGCTTGTTGGGCATGCAAGAGCGGATGAGGATGATAGGGGGCCGGCTGCGGGTGATCTCCCAGCCGGGGCAGGGGACGGAGATCAGCGTCCGGGTGCCGCTACAAGTTGGGCATGGCAGTGACCAGGGCGAAGCTGACCAGCTTGAGGGCGACCAGGAGCAAGCAGGTCTCCAGCACCCCCAGCACCGGCAGCAGCACCACCGAAATCCCCAGGGACCCCACGAAAGCCCCCAGGAGATCGGCGGCGTAGAGGACGCCCGCCGTCTCGGTGACCCCCTCCCTCCTCTTTAGATACATCTTGTTGGCCAGGGGGAACTCCAACCCCACCAGGAACCCGCCCAGGGCATTCAAGATGAGGAGGAGCGGCTGGACAGCGGCGAAGACCCAGGGCTGATCGCTGGAGGCGAAGAGCCCCATAAGGGCCAGGGGCAGCAGCGCCACGTAGAGGAGGACCGCCAGCTCCAGCCTCACCAGCAGGGGCCTCTCCCTCTCGATCCGATCCAGCCGGGAGGTCATGAGCAGCCCCCCCAGGCTCAGCCCGGCCATGAAGGCGGGGATGAGGAGTCCGATGCGGTGGTAGACATAGCCGTAGAGGGCCTGGAAGGCGAAGATGATGACCAGGTCAATCGTCATCCCCACCACCCCCGTGGTCGCGATGGCCAGGGAGACGGGCGCCCTCCCCAGCCGCGCCGCGAGGCCCCTCAGGGCCAGGAAGGCCAGGGCCAGGAGGACCAGGGGCACGCCGAGGAGGGGGAGGCTCAGGCGGTTCGCCAGTTGGAAGTAGGCGCTGAACCGGGGGGAGAAGAGGGCGTTCCAGTAGGAGAGGCCGTAGAAGAGCCCGGAGGGGTGGAGGTCCTCGTTGGGCCTGACCTCTCCCCCCTGCCGCAGGGAGCTCCAGAACCAGTCCAGCCGTCGGGGGTCGAACTTGTACTGGAAGTGGAACTCGGTCAGGAGCTGGGTCTCGATGCCCCGCTCCCTCCACCGCCGGGTGAGGGTCTCCACGGTCACGCCCGAGACCTCGTCCGAGGGCGAGGCCAGGAAGAGGTTGTAGTCGCCGGGGATGGCGCGGACGTGGGGGAAGACCTGGGCGAGGGTCTCGTAGATGACGACGTTGAGGTCCCGCAGCTCGGGGCCCATGTAAGTGAGGATGCCCGGCGCCCCGACGACCAGGATTCCGTCCTCCGCCAGGACCCCCTGGACCATCCGGAAGAACTCCCGGGTGTAGAAGCGGTTCAACTGCAGGGTGGAGGGGTAGGGCAGGTT
>DTXA01000346.1 GCA_012962735.1 Candidatus Latescibacterota bacterium | reverse complement strand
TCCATGCGCTCCAGCGCCTCTATCTCCGAGTGCAGGTAGCGCACCCTCAACCCCATAGTGGCCATATACTCCGCCAGGTCCTCCGCCATCTTCTTGGTCAAGGTGGTCACCAGCGACCGCTCCCCCCGCTCCGCCCTCCTTCTGACCTCCTCCAAAAGATCGTCCACCTGGCCCTCCGCAGGCCGGACCTCCACCTCAGGGTCGACCAAGCCCGTGGGCCTTATAATCTGCTCCACCACCCTTCCTTTGCTCTTCTCCAGCTCGTACGGCCCGGGCGTGGCCGACACGAATATCACCTGGTCCACTAAGGCCTCGAACTCCTCGAAGAACAAAGGCCTGTTATCGAGTGCCGAGGGCAGGCGGAACCCGTGCTCTATAAGCACTTCCTTCCGGGACCTGTCCCCCGCGTACATCCCCCTGAGCTGAGGCACGGTCACGTGGGATTCGTCTATCACCGTCAGGAAGCCCTCGGGGAAGTAGTCCAGGAGCGTGGCCGGACGCTCCCCAAGGCGCCTTCCCGAGAGATACCTGGAGTAGTTCTCTATCCCCGGGCAGTATCCCGTCTCCCGCAACAGCTCCATATCGTACCTCGTCCTGGTCTCCAGCCTTTGGGCCTCCAAGAACTTGCCCTGAGCCCGGAACCAGGCCACCCTCTCCTCCATCTCCTGCAGGATCTGCTCTATCGCCTCTTCGATCCTCTCAGGCGGAACCAGGAAGTGCTTGGCTGGGTATATGGCCACCCTCTCCTTCTCCGCCACGACCTTCCTGGTGAGGGGGTCCAGCTCCTGTATCCCCTCCACCTGGTCCCCCCAGAACTCCACTCTCAGAACCCTCTCCCCGTATGCGGGCACCACCTCCACCACATCCCCTCTGGCCCTGAAGGTCCCCCGCTCAGGGGAGATGTCGTTGCGGGTGTAGTAGATATCCACAAGCCTGCGGAGGAATACGTCCCGCCCAAGCTCCTGCCCCCGCTCTACCACCACGTACCTCTTCTTCACCTCCTGGGGCGAACCTATCCCGTATATACAGGACACGCTTGCCACTACGATCACATCTTCTCTTTCCAAAAGCGCGCTCGTAGCCCTGAGGCGAAGCCTATCTATCTCCTCGTTTATGTCCACTTCCTTTTCTATGTAGGTGTCTGTCTGAGGTATGTAAGCCTCGGGTTGATAGTAATCGTAATAGCTTATGAAATACTCCACGGCGTTCTCAGGGAACAGGGCCTTGAGCTCACCGTATAGCTGGGCGGCCAAGGTCTTGTTGTGGGAGATGACGAGGGTTGGCTTCGCAATCCTTGCTATCACATGGGCTACGGTGAACGTCTTGCCACTGCCCGTCACACCTAAAAGCGTCTGATACCTGTATCCCTTAAGCACTCCGTCCACAAGTTTTTCTATCGCCTGCGGCTGGTCTCCGGTTGGCTCATATAGAGAAACCAGTTTGAACTTCGCCATAGTCCATCACCTCTTAAGTTACATAGCTTCAAAAGATTCTTCGCTTCACCCAGATACTTTTTGGGAGGCCTAGATATTGGGAGCATGCTGTGCTTCAGTCCTCTAAGAGCCACCTCCTACGCTGCCTCCGCTCCTGCCTCAGCACTGCCCTCAGGACCGCCCTATCGCCCCCCAATGCGAAGAGGGCCCTGCGCCACAAAACTCGGGCGCCGTCCCTGAAAAGGCGCTTCAGGAAGAAAGGGGCAGTAGAGGCCCGCCAGAAGTTGGTGTACTTCAAGTACTCTGGGCTCATAAACCTTATGTACATCCTCACCTCGATCCGCTCTATGTCCTCAGAAGAGAGGTGCCGGGTGCGCACGTTGGCCCGGTATGTGGTGTACATAGAGAAATCATCTGGATTTGTGATAAGGCCCTCTTCCATAAGGGTCTCCCTCAGGGGGGTTTTGGGATACGGAGTGGCGATGAAGAAGAGGGGCCCGTCCAGCCTGAGCCTCTGGGCGAACTCGAAGTTCTCCCAGAAGTCCTCCTCAGTATCATCCGGGTTGCCCAGCACGAATCCCCCCATTACAAAGATTCCATGGCCCTTAAGCCGGGAGATCGCCTCCTCGGCCCGCTCGGCCGCCTCCTTCACTTTGGAGAGGAAATCCAAGTTCTTCCAGGAGATGTTCTCTATCCCCAGGAAGACCATCCGGAACCCCGCCTTAGCCATCTTCGGGACCAGCTTCCTCCTGGCCGCGATCCCCCCCACGCCCGCCTGGACGAAGTAGCGCAGGTCGTCCAAACCCTCCGCCACGATCCTGTCGCAGAGCTCTTCGAACCTCTCTGGGTCCAGGGTTATGTTGTCGTCAACGAAGAACACCACTTCTGCTCCGTGGGCCCGGGCGTCCTTTATGTCCTCCGTCACCCGGGAGAGAGGATAAGCCCGGAAGCTCCTGCCGTACATAGCGCGGATGCAGCAGAAGGAACAGGAGAAAGTGCACCCCCTGGAGGTCTCCACCGCATCCGACCTGAACCCCATCGCCCGGAAGTCCCTCAATATCCTGGCATACCGGTCCGGGGACCGGACTTCCGAGAGGTCCAGAAGAGGCCTGGAGGGATTGTGGCGGAAGTTCTTCCCGTCCCGGTACGACAGCCCTGGAATACCGTCCAGATCTCCGTCCCTCGCCTTGAGGGCTCCGACCAGTTCCCGGAACGTGGCCTCCCCCTCCCCACGGACTACAAAGTCCACAAGCTCCGCCTCCGGGCTCTCGCCGATCTCCTCGTACATCAGGGTAGGATGGTATCCACCTAAGGCTACTTTTACTTTATGGTTCCACTCCTTAGCCAGACGGGCCAGCGCCAGTGCAGTGTCGTATTGGAAGGTCATACAGCTCAGGCCTATAAGGCCGGGCTCATACTCCCTCAGGAGCTTCAGCCAGTATCTTCTCAGGTCCCCCCGGACCAAAACCAAGTCGGCCACCTTGACCTCAGCTCCATCCACGTTCCCCGCCAGGGAGACCAACCCCAGGCTGGGGAACTTCCCTCCCCGGTCGATCTCCTCTATAACGTTGGGCATAGCGGCCAAAAGCACCCGCATACTTACTTACCCCAACTCCCGCACTAAAAGTCGTATGTGCTCCGGCGTGGTGCCGCAGCAGCCTCCGAGGACCTTCGCTCCGGCCTCGGCTACCTTCCTCATTCCCTCCACGAATGCTTCGGGTGAGAGTTGGTATACCGCCTTTCCGTCCACCAGCTCCGGCTTGCCGGCGTTGGGCTCCGCGAACAGGGGCCTCCGGGTGGCCTCCTCCATCCTCCCGACCACGCGGGCCATCTCATCCGGGCCGACACCCCCGCAGTTCGCCCCCACGAGGTCCGCTCCAGCCTCCTCCAGGCCCCTGGCCGCCTCCTCCGGACGCACCCCCATCATCGTGTGGAAATCGCCCCCTGCCGGATCGAAGCTCATACTTGCGGCCACAGGAAACCCGAGCTCCCGGCAGGCCCGGACCGCGGCTTTCGCCTCACCCATATCCGCCATGGTCTCTATCACGAAAAGGTCCACGCCGTATGAAGCTAAAACCTCCGCCTGTTCCCGGAATATCCTATAGAATTCCTCCTCGGAGAAGGTCCCGTACGGCTCCACGAACTCCCCCGTAGGCCCGATGTTCCCTGCCACTAAGGCCCTCCCTTCGGAGGCCTCTCGTGCGATCTCGGCGGCCCTCCGGTTGACCTCCTCCAGGCGGTCCTCAATCCCGGCCCTCCGCAGCTTCAGGCGGTTACCCCCAAAGGTGTTCGTCAGTAGAATCTGGGCTCCGGCCTCCACGTACGCCCGCTGTACATCGAGCACCTCCTCCGGCCGTTCCAAGTTCCAAAGTTCCGGCATATCCCCCACCTGGAGCCCCCGCCGCATAAGTTCCGTGCCCATAGCGCCGTCCAAGAAAGCCCGATGGCCTTCCGAGAACAAAAGTCCTATATCCACCTTCCCTCCCAGGTAGCCTTTCTTCTTCCCATCTTCTCTTTGGGGAATATAACACCTCCACTCCACGAAGGCAAGGGTTTGTCCCGTAAAGAAAATCTTCCATGTTTTCACGAAACCCTTGCTTTTTCCTGGAGAAGGTGTTATCTTTAAGAGAAATCCGGGGAGGAAGAAGCCTTCGATGCAGAAGCCTTTTAAGCGACCTAAATGTAAGTTCCCGAAGTGGCGTTGCCACCTCTCAACAGGGGGTGGTTTTTTTATACCCACCCCCCAAACCAAAAGGAGGAGATAATGGTAGACGTAGCCCAGATCGAGTGCAAGATCGAGGATACCCCAGTGCCGAAGGTGCGCAAGGTGGCGGTGGCGTACTCGGGAGGGCTAGACTCCACCCTGGGCATAGCCCTCCTCCGGCGCAAGTACAAGGCCCGGGAGATAGTGCCCATAACGGTGGACGTGGGCCAGGGGGAAGATGAAGTACAGATGGCCTTCCGCCATGCGGAGGTCCTGGGAATAGAGCCCATCCTCGTGGACGCCAAGCAGGAGTTCGCTGAAAAGTGGCTGACAATGGCCATCAAGGCGAACTCGGACTACGAGGGATATCCCGTGGCCACCTCCATGACCCGCCAGCTCATCGCCAAGAAGGTCGCAGAGAAGGCCGTGGAGCTGGGATGCGATGCGATTCTGGAGGGGAGCAGCGGAAAGGGGAACGACCAGTACCGGATGCAAAACGTTTTCACCTTGTTCGCCCCTGATCTGGAGGTCCTGGTGCCGGTCCGGGACTTCGACCTCACACGTACCGAGGAGCAGGCCCTCTGCAAAGCATGGGGGGTCCCTGTGGCCGAGACAATCACAGGTGGGGACGACAAGACTATGTGGTGCCGGTCCATCGCCAGTGGGGCCATAGACCTCAACCAGGAGCTCCCCGACGACATCTGGTTGTGGCTCGTGCCCCCCGAGAAGGCTAAGGATGAACCCACCTTCGTGGAGGTCACCTTCGAGAGGGGAGTGCCGGTGGCGCTGGATGGCCGGAGGATGTCCTTGTGGGAGCTGATATCTATGCTCAACGAAATAGGGGGCGAAAACGGCGTAGGCCGCATAGATATGTTTGAAGACGGGATCATGGAGCTGAAGTCCCGGGAGATCTACGAGGCCCCGGCCGCGCACATCATTCTAAAGCTCCACAGAGACTTAGAGCAGTTCTGTCTGACCAAGGAGGAGATATTTTTCAAAAAGCCCATAGACCAGCAGTGGGCGTATATGATGTACCACGGCGAGGCGCTCCATCCCCTGCGGTACGCCTTAGAGGCCTTCATAGACCGGACCCAGGAGGTTGTCAACGGAACCTATAAGGTCAAGCTCTACAAGGGGAACATAGAGATCGTCTCCAGGCGATCCGACACCGGCCTCTTCGCGCCTGAGATCAGGTCGATAAAGGCCGGAGGGTTCGACCAGAGGATGTGCAGGGACGCCGCCCACATACGGGCGCTTTCGTTCAAGGTGTTGGCGATGAAGGGGAGGGTGCGGTAGGTCCTCGCTGAAGGTTCCTCCCGGGGGCGTGGGTGCTCCCATGCCCCCGACGCATTTCTGGTCTTGACATATCGGATGGGAGGGACTGACATCCTCTTTAGTGGTGGGAGGACACTTAAGATATAGAAGGCAAGAGAAAAAGTTAAGGCGCAATTCATCCTACCACGATTTCTGTAGAGGGGGTGGGATATGACAGGAAAGGAACGG
>DTXA01000345.1 GCA_012962735.1 Candidatus Latescibacterota bacterium | reverse complement strand
GCCCGTTCCAGCCTGGAGGGTGGGAGGAGAAGGTCCCGGTCTACCCAGGTTCCGAGGGCTACTACGTGCCTGTGGACCTCAAGGAAGCCTTAGGTATGGAGGATATCCCATCCGAGGGGTACAAGGTGTACGCCGGCGTGGACGAGGTTGTGGACTGGTACAAGGGGAAAATGGAAGGGTGGAGCCTCGAATGGGAGGATGTTAGCACCCAAGGGGAACTCACCTTCCATACCCTGTTGTACAGGAAGGACGAAATCGGAGCCCATATCACCGTAGTAGGGGGGTACGAGGGGGCTACGGTGTTCATCGTGCTGACCGGGCCATGGTCCGAGATCGGGGCGGTTCCCGAGAAGCCTGAGGAAACTGCTGGGCTCTTCTACGACCTCCCCGAGCTCGGCGAGGGGTCGATCACCTTCCACAGCATCCCTATGAAATGGGAGGACTTCAGCTCCGTAGAGCCACTTGGAAACCTCAACCCCAAGGGCGGGCACTCCTTCCCCTCCGACCACGGCGGTTTCGCATTCGTGGACCCGTACCTCTACCCACCTTCCTACGAGGTGAGGGCTCCGGCGGACGGCATCATCGTGGAGGTCCTCTACAGGCGTCATGATTGGCCTCCCGAAAGCGGCTTCACAGGTAAGTACGACGACTACAAGGTCCTCATAGCCCACACCAAGACCTTCATGAGCTACCTCGACCACATCTCAGAGCTAAGTCCCGAGATCCTCGAGCAGGCAGGAGAACTCCGAGAGGGCGTGAACAGCGTACGCATCCCCGTGAAGGAGGGGGACCTACTGGGGTGGGCTGGAGGAAGGCCTATGGCTCAGACGGGCCTCGACTGGGGGGTGTACGACAAGGACGTCACCCACTTCATCCATCCCGAGAAGTACGGGAGGACGGCGCACGCGGCCCACTTCGTGGAATACTGCGACGAGGAACTTAAAGGGAAGCTTCTGGAGAGGCTCATGAAGCGCAAGGGAGACCCGCCCTGGGGCGAGTTCGACTACGACGTGCCCGGCAGGCTCGTG
>DTXA01000344.1 GCA_012962735.1 Candidatus Latescibacterota bacterium | reverse complement strand
TTGTGGGCTTTAAGGTCCACCGTGGGTTCGAACCCACCCTCTCCGCCATTTCTATTTTTCGCCCCATCGGAAAGGGCGAGACTAAAGTCCAGCCCCAGGGGCTTCTCTACGCGGCTAATTGCTGGTGAAACACCTGAGCATACATCCCCCCTTTGGCCATAAGCTCATCGTGGGAGCCCATCTCTATCAACCAGCCATCTTTCAGGACGAGGATGAGGTCGGCCTTGCGGGCGGTGCTCATCCTGTGGGTGATTATGAAGCAGGTACGGCCCACCATCACCCTGTCCAAGGTCTGCTGGATGCGGGCCTCGGTCTCGGCATCTAAGGCCGAGGTGCTGTCATCCAATATCAACACCGAGGGGTCCGTCAGGAGGGCCATCGCTATGGCCATCCGCTGCTTCTGACCTCCGGAGAGGTTGGCTCCCGCCTCCTCCACCTCGCTTTCGTATTTATCCGGCAGGGACATAATGAAGTTGTGGAGCTCTGCGGCCTTGGCTGCCTCCACAATCTGGCTGGGTGTCGCTCCCGGACGGCCGTAGGCGATGTTCTCGGCGATGGTGCCCGAGAACAGGATAGGCTCCTGGGGGACCATCCGGATGTATCTGCGCAGGGAGGAGAGCTTGATGTCTCTGAGGTCATGGCCGTCCAAGATGATGCGTCCCTTGGAGGGGTCGTACAGGCGCAGGAGGAGGTTCACTAAGGATGTCTTGCCCGAGCCCGAAGGACCCACCAAGGCCACGATAGTGCCCGGGGACACCTCGAAGGTGATGTCCTTGAGGGCACAGTCCTCCGCGCCCTCGTATTTGAGCCATACGTGGTCGAATACGATGTGGCCTTTGCACTCCTCGAGCTCCACCGCCCCGGGCCGGTCCTTTATGGTGATCTCCTCGTCTAAAAGGTTAAAAACCCTCTTGAGAGCCACTGAGACCCACTGGACCATCGCGTTCATGTTGGATAGCCTAACCATGGGGGAGAACAGGGAGGCCACATAGACCATGAACTGGGCGAAGGTGCCGTAGGAGAGCTCTCCAGCCTGGATCTTCCGGGCTCCGAGGTAGAACACCGCCTGGGTGCCCAACACGCTGATTATGCCCGAAGCAGCTCCCAAGGTGTTCCCCAAGACGATGCGTTTGATCAGAAGCCTTGTCACCTCGGCCGCCTTGTGGAAGAACCTCCTCTCTTCCCTGGGCTCCTGGGCGAAGGACTTGACCACCCGGATGCCGGAGATCGCCTGGCTGGCTACCGCGTACATCTCGGAGTTGCGCTCCCTCTGGGCCCGGTTGATGGGACGGACCTTCCGACGGTACAGCCGATATGCGACCGCATAGAAGGGGAGTGTAGCTAAGGCTATAGCGGACAATGCTATGTTCAGGTGCATCAGGAGCACCACCCCGATGGCCAGCATCCCCATGTTCTGCAGCAGCTGTACGAAGACGTGCGAGACGCTGTACTGGACGATGTCCACGTCGTCGAACACCCGGGCCATGATCTTGCCCACCTGTTGGCGGTCGAAGAAGGATATCTGTATGCGCTGGAGCTTGTCGTAGAGCTCCTGACGCAGGCGGAAGACCAGCTTCTGCCCTACATAGGTGATGTTGTAGGAATAAAGCCACCTAAGTCCAGCCAATGTAAGCCTTATCAGGACATATGCCAGGAACATCCACCACAACAGCCGCATACGCTCCTCCATGGGACGGCCGGCGGGAGGAGCGGTCTGGGATGTCTCGCCTTCCAGGGTTTCCTGCTGGATCTGAGGACGGATCTCCAATACCTTATCTATCATAATCTTGCTCATAAACCCGAATATGTATGGAGACAGAGACAGCCCGAAGGCTGTGGCCAACACCAGCATCATTCGGGTCCAGTGCGGCAGGAGGTACCCCCGCAGAAGCCTTGAGGTCTGGCGCAGGGAATCCCTAAGGCGTACACGTTCCTCTTTCTTTTCCTCGGCCATCTCCTCTATACCTCCAAAAATTTCTCCGCTTCGCTCCAATACCTTACGGCTATTTCAAGTGAATAACCTATCATGCGGCCCAACGAGCCTTGTCTTGTTCCTGTATCAGGAACTGCTGCTCGTACAGCTTCCGGTAGAACCCGTCCTCTTTCGCCAAGAGGTCCCTATGTGTGCCCATCTCCACGATCCGGCCTTTCTCCATCACCACGATGAGGTCCGCTCCCACTATGGTGGAAAGCCTGTGGGCGATGATGAATGAGGTCCTCCCCTTCATCACGCTCTCGAGGGCTTTTTGTATCAGGGCCTCGGACTGGGTGTCTAAGGCGCTGGTGGCCTCGTCCAAAGCCAAGATAGCTGGGTCGGCGGCCACCACCCGAGCGATGCAAAGCCTCTGCTTCTCCCCGAGCGAGAGCACCACTCCTTCGCCCCCGATCTCGGCCTCGTACCCCCCCGGTTTGGAGAGGATGAGGTCGTGGATCTTGGCTATTTTGGCCGCCTTGACCACCTGCTTTTCGCTGGCGTTCGGGATGCCGTAGGCGATGTTCTCCTTTATGGTGAGGCTGTTGAAGAGGACGGAGTCTTGTAACACCTGCCCCATCTGTCGGCGAAGGGAGCGGAGGTCCACCTTTGTGATGTCATACCCATCTACCAAGATACAGCCTTTTGTGGGTTCGTAGAAGCGCAACAACAGGCTGGTAAGGGTGGTCTTGCCGCAACCGGTGGGGCCCACCAAGGCCACCTTCATACCCGGTTTGACCTCTAAGTTTATCCCCTTGAGCACAGGTTCTCCGGGCACGTACTCGAACCAGACGTCTTCGAAGCGCACATGCCCCCTGAGGGGTGGAAGCTCTATGCCCTTCTTAGGCTCCTCCTCTATATCCAACACTTCGGAGATGCGTTCTACGGAGACCAACGTCTGTTCCACCATATTGGCTATGCTGGAGAACTGGAGCACGGGGTTGAGAACCCGCCACACGTACATCATGAAAGCTGCCACAGTTCCGTAGGTGAGCTCCCCTTTGAGTACAAAGTAACATCCTGTCACGAACACTAAGGTATTGCCCAGGCCGTCTATGAGGGTGGAAAACCCCCCAAAGGTGGCGCCCAATGCGGTGTTCTCCATAGTCAACCCTAAGGCCTGGACCGTGCTGGAGGTGAAGTGCCGGGTCTCCTCCTCCTCCCTGGTGTACGTCCGCACTAGCTTGGTGCCCCAGATGCGCTCGTAAAGCTGGTCGTAGATCTGGTCCCACTTGCGCCGGACAAGTCTGGTCTTGTAGCGCATCCGCTTCACGAAGAACCGGTAGTTGACCCAGTGCAGGGGCAGGATAAATAGGGCTACAAGGGAAAGCTTCCAGGAGAAGTAAAATATGACCACTATCCCTATGAGGAATGAGATAAAGTTGTTGACGATAGACACGGTGTTCCAGGTGACCATATTCTGCACCGTCGCCGTATCCCTCATAAGCCGGGAGATGAACTTCCCAGTGCCCATCTCATCGAATTCTCTCAGGGGCAGATGGAGGATGTGCCCGAAAAGCTTGCGCCTTATGTTCAGCACCAGCTTCTGGCCCGCATAGGCGATGAGATAGTTGTCCCAGAAGCTCATAAGATAGGAAATCAGAGGGATGGCGGTCTGGACCACCACCACCGCGGCTAAGAACTGCCATGCCCCTCCGGTGATCACCCGGTCTATGAAGAAACGGGATATCCAAGGGGGGAGCTGGCTTATGAGGTTGATGACGACCGCCAACCCTACCGCGGCGAAGAGCTTCCTGCGGAAGGGTCGTACGAAGGTCCAAAGTTTGCGGAAGCTCTCCCGTCTTTTACGCTCTACGTCAGACATAAGCTTCTGTTCCTAAAAGTGGAAAGCCGAAGGAGATCCTCCTCTGCTCCACTCGGATGGTGTGACGGGATCAACTTCTTAAGTCTCCCCTGCTCGCCGTCCTCGCATTACTGCAGTAATACGAGGTTAAGGAGGAAAAGATCTAAGAACATCTTGAAGATGCGAAAGTCCCTTTTTATTGTCAAGATAGGCCAACTTTAGCACCTCCTCGAGGCATTTCCAACCCATCTTGGCCAAGATGTCCATCAGAGCGCAGAGGGGCAGGCCCACTACATTGTAAAAACATCCCCTTATCTCCTCCACGAGCAGCGCCCCTTTGCCCTGGATCGCGTACGCCCCTGCCTTGTCTAAGGGCTCCCCCGTGGCCACATAGGCATCTATCTCCCCCGGCGACATCCGTCGCATCCGCACCTCGGTGCACCGGTAGTCGGAGAGGACTTTGCCGTCCTCGGCCCTTGTCACCGTAACCCCGGAGTAAACCCTGTGGACCCGGCCCGATAGCTTCCCCAATATAGCCCTCGCCTCTTCCGGGCCGGAGGGTTTTCCCAGTATCTCTCGGTCTAAGACCACCACAGTATCGACCCCCACCACAAACCCTTCCCCTATCTTCCCGGCCACCGCAGAGGCCTTCCTCTGGGAGAGGGAGAGCACATGGGCCACGGGGTCCCCGGAAGCACCTTCCTCCTCAACACCGCTCTCCACGACCCTGAAGGGGACCCCCAACATCCTCAGCAGCTCCCTCCTGCGGGGGGAGGCCGAAGCTAATATGAGCTCCCTCACCACACCTTCCCCCTGGCCAGGACCGGCCAGATCGCCTCCACCTCCCCACCCTGGACGGCCACCAGTTCGTCCCAGAGGTTGACGGCCTCGCATACGTGCACGGGCACCACCTCCACTCTGTCCCCCACCCTCAGGGCCCCCGGACAGGACGATAGGTCCAACACCCCGTGCTCCTCGTTCGCCCAGGCGAACCTCGCACCCTCCATACCCCTCACCAGCCCCATCCCTTCCACCTTCGGGGACCTGGCGCTCGAAAACGCCTTAGTCCCCCCGTCTATCACAGCTCGGTCAGGTCGGGGCACGCTGACCACAGTACACCAGACGGAAAAAGCAACTCGGTCCTCGGGCACGACCCCGAACCCCACATTTGTGGCATCGTAGAAGACGTAAGTCCCGGGCCGCTCCTCCGTGACCCCTTCCTCCCGGCACATAAGGTGGGCAGTGGGCGTGGCCCCCACGCTCACCTCCTCCACCTCAATCCCCTCCCTGCGCAGAAGCTCCGCTGTCTCCCGCATCTTCCGGGCCACATCCCGTACAGGCCCATCTATCTCCCCCACGCTTCCGAAATCCCGGATTATGTGCCCCTCGTGGGTGAATATGCCCTTAAGCTCCAGCCCGGGGAGGCGGGCCACCTCCCGGGCCAGCTCCAGGGCTGGCCTCCCCGGAGACACTCCCGTCCGGCCCAGGCCGGTGTCCACCTTTATGAGAACGGCTATCTTCTCCCCATGCTGGGCGAAAACCTGTGAGAGCCCCTCGGCCAAGACTTCTGAATCCACCCCCACCCTCAAACAGACTCTGTGGCTCAGCCTCCTGAGGCGCTCCCACTTGGCCTCCCCCCAGACCGGATAGGCCACGAATATGTCCTCCACCCCGGCGGAGGCCATGACCTCCGCCTCCCCGACCTTGGCCACCGTGATCCCTACTGCACCCTCCCGAAGCTGTATGTGTGCTATGACGGGGGTCTTATGGGTCTTGACGTGCGGCCTGAGGCACACCCCGGCCTCCCGCATCCGGGCGGCCATCTCCCTGATGTTGAACTCCAGCTTATCCAGGTTCACGACGGCCACAGGGGTGTCCAAGTCCTCTAAGCGCATACTCCAGTCCATATAAAAAAATTGGAGCGGGAAACGGGATTTGAACCCGCGACTTTGACCTTGGCAAGGTCACAC
>DTXA01000343.1 GCA_012962735.1 Candidatus Latescibacterota bacterium | reverse complement strand
CCCTGCCAGGCTCATCGCCCTCAGAAGCATCCTCGTAGCTACATGGGTCCGCAGGAGGGCCTCCTTGAGCCTCCCGGACTTCAGGGCCTCCTTAGCCCTCCTCTGGTGCTCGAACGCACCTTCGAAGACTGCGATGGCATCGGGAACGCCGGAATCCAAGATGGGCTTACCCCATCTTCGGAGCATCCCATCCACGCGATCTACGACCTTACCGACCTTCTCCGGAGAG
The DNA here is from genome assembly GCA_012962735.1 of Candidatus Latescibacterota bacterium. Taxonomy (GTDB): domain Bacteria; phylum Latescibacterota; class 4484-107; order B68-G9; family B68-G9; genus B68-G9. The sequence continues at coordinate 4,801 of DTXA01000343.1, read as the reverse complement.
GGATGGATGTCCCTCAGCGACATAAAGAGCAACCTTCGGAGCTTGCGGACCTTCCAGCGAGCCTCCTCGTACCTTCCTTGCCCGATGTCCTCCTCCGCCTCCCTCTGGAGGGCCTCGGCCTCCTCAAGCCAGGGTGGAGGAGGACCTCCCAGCTCCCTTATCTGACGGAGGATGAGCCGACTGCCCCTTATGATCTCCTCCATCCTGGGACCAGGTGACCTGCCCACAAGGAATTCTCCGAGGAACCTGGCCTGGTCCAGAAGGCGGAAGGCAAGCCTGTACTGCTGGCGTTCCAAAGCCCTAATTCCCTCCTCCAACTGCTCCCTCCCTAAGCGCAGGAGAATTGCCCTCTGGGAATCCTTCTTGGCCACCACCTTACGGGAGGCCTCTTCTAAGAGCCCCTCCGCCCGATGTGCAAGGTCCCTTAGGAAGGCCTCCCTCCTGTGGCCGGCCCAGGGGGGAGGGCCATGGGGTCCTTTGGGCTGGGCCCACAGTGCCGCGCACCAAAGCAGCGTCAGTATACTCGCCCACGTCTTCATACCGGAATTTTAAAGCAAAAACGATGCCACAAAAAAATCGCCAGACCTCAGCCCGGCGAAGAACTTTTTGGAGCTACATACGCACCTTTCGCTGATTTTTCGAGTGTGTCCCACTTATGAAACAGGATTAAGAGGAGGGGAATGATGGACCGACCATTCCAGATACTTGACAGCTTGATAGATCTTCAGACAATTCTGTCTTCCCTTTTGGGATCGGAATCCATCATGCTCGACCTCCAACCTCCTCAGCATCCTCATTCCAGACTCGGTAGACCTCACGCGACCCGTAGCAGGAACACTTTGAGGTACTCCCCTTCGGGATGGAAGATGTGGAACGGATGGTCCGGACCGACGCCTCGCACTTCAAGCACCTGGACCTCCCTCTTAGCCTCTAAGGCGGCTGTGAATATGGCCTCCTGTAACCGCCTCCGGTCTACGTGAGGCGAACAGGAGCAGGACAGCAGAAGCCCTCCGTCCGCTACGGCCTTCATAGCCCACTTGTTGAGGGCCCTGTAGGCCTTGAGGGCTCTGGGTACGGCCGATCTGGCCTTGGCTAAGGCAGGGGGGTCCAGGACGACCAGGTCGTAAGGGCCATCGAGGTTCCTTCTGGGTAGGACCTCAAATACGTCCCCCTTGAGGACCCTGCAGACCACCTCTGCATCGTTCGCCCGGAAGTTCTCCTGGGCGAGCCCGACCGCCTCGGCCGAGGCCTCCACCATAAGCACCTCCTCAGCACCCCCAGAGGCGGCATACACCGAGAAGGCTCCGGTGTACCCGAATATGTCCAGCACCTTTCTCCCCCGGGCCAGCCCCTCCACAAGCCGTCGGTTCTCCCTCTGGTCCAGGAAGAACCCCGTTTTTTGCCCTGCCTCTAAGTCCACCTTGAACCTATGGCCGTATTCCTGGGTCCAAACATACCTCTCCCCCACCCCCACCCATTCGGCCTTGGGGGAGATCCCCTCCTGCTCCACCACCTTGCCGCCGGCCCGAAGGAAGATGGCCTTGGGGGAACATTCCTCCCTGAGCAAGTCCACGAGAAGGCCCTCATGGCGCTCGGTCCACTTTGCCAACATCTGCACCACGAGGTACGGCCCATACCGGTCCACCACGAGCCCAGGCAGGCCGTCCCCTTCGGAGTTAACCACACGGAACATATCGGCGTCCGGGGGAACAACGGCCTCCCGGAGGGAGAGGGCTCCACGGATGCGCTCCCTGAGGAGCTCGGGGAGGTCCTCGACCGGCTCGAAACTTAATATCCGTATCATTATGTCGGACAAGCTGTTGTAGAATCCAACTCCCAAGAAGGTTCCCTCCCTCTTGTATACAGCCACCAATTCTCCGTCCTCGGCTCCTTCCGAATAAGCCACCGCCCCGGAATATATCCAGGGGTGCCTCCGGGAGGCCGGTCCGGTGCCGTCAGAAGTGAGGAATACTCTTGGCAGGTTCATCGGTCACCCTGCTGGACCGAAGTCCACCAAGGTTTTCCAGAAAAGGCGCATCCTCTTCCCACCATTTTGGGGCCGGAGCACCCAGGTGTTCTCCTCCTCCACGATCTCTGTCCGCTCTATCTCGCCGTACATATGGCTTGCCACTACCTCCCCCACAAACACATCGTGGCTTCCTAAGGGGATACGGTGGCGGACTATGCACTCCAGATTAACCGGGCACTCCTCTATGATGGGGGGCTTGACCACCACGGACTTGCCGGGGGTCAGGCCCGCGAGCTTGAACTTGTCCACCTTGGGGTCGTGGGCTGAGTGCTCCCCGCAGACCGTGATGGCATCCCTGAGCCCCGTATGGGGTATATTCACCACGAACTCCCCAGTCTCCAAAAGCATCTCGTAGGACTTACGGCGGAAGTAGTTCTTGGTGTAGTCCTCCTGGCAGATGGCGATGCCGATCTGGAAGGGGAACCGGCAGAGCACCCCCCATCCGGTCAGGGGGATGATGTTGGGCCTCCCCTCCTTGCTGATCACGGTCACGAGTATCGCCGTGGTCGGCACAAACACAGGCCAGGAGTCGTCCCCGTCGGGTCCGGGGACCTCCGAGGATACCTGGTAGAAATACTTGGACACGGTTCCCTCCTCGTTGTTAGACCTCCCCTGTACACCTCAGGAACCTGCACAGCCGCCTGACGCCCTCCAAGAGCTGCTCCTCGGCCGTGACCAAGGAGATGCGCACGTACCCCTCCCCCCGTGGGCCGAAAGTAGCCCCCGGGGCCACGGCCACCTTCTCCTTCTCCAAGAGTTTCTGGGCAAAGGTATAGGAGTCCAGGCCGGAGGAGGCCACGTCTACCAACATGTAGAACGCCCCCTTGGGTTCGTGTACGGCCACCCCGTGCTCCTGGAAGAGCCCGACCGCCAGGTCCCTGCGCCTCCTGTACGCCTCCCTCATCTCGGCCACGCAGGACTGGTTCCCCCTGAGGGCCGCCTCTCCCGCCTTTTGAGAGATGGCGGATGCGCAGGAAACGAAGGGCTCCTGGAGCTTGGCCACCACCTGGGCTATCGGCTCGGGGGCCACGGCGTAACCCAGCCTCCACCCCGTCATAGCATAGGTCTTGGAGAACCCGAAGACGCTCACGGCCCGGCCGTCCCGGTCGAAGCGGACAGGGCTTATATGCTCGCCCTCGAAAACGATCTCCTCGTACACCTCGTCCGAGATAAGATAAAGGTCGTGTCGCTCGGCGAACTCCACGAGCTTTCGCATCACACCCTCCGGGAAGACGGCCCCCGTCGGGTTGCAGGGGGAGTTCACCATCAGGGCCTTCGTCCTTTCGGAGACCGCCCTCTCCATCCCCCCGAAGTCGGGAAGGAAACCTCGCTCCGGGTCCAGGGGATACCGCACGGGCACGACCCCTATGCTCAGGGCCATCATCTCGTAGTTGGGCCACGCCGGGTCCGGGATGAGTACCTCCTCGCCGGGCTCCACTATGGCTAAGAGGGCCGTCGCTATGGCGGTAACGGCTCCAGGAGTCACCACCACTTGATCCACGGTGGCCCCGATGTCGTTTCGCTCCCGGAGCTTCTCCACTATGGCTTCCCTCAACGAGAGAAGGCCAGCGTTCGGGGTGTACTTCGTGAACCCCTCCTTAGCTGCCCGACATCCGGCTTCGACTACGTGCGCCGGAGTGTCGAAGTCCGGCTGGCCCACCTCCAAGTGGATGGCGTCGGGCACCTCTGCGGAGAGGTCCATTATCATCCGGATCCCAGAACGCCTCATCTCCTGTGGATTCCGTGACAAGGGTTTCATCTCCCCTCTTCCTCCTCCACCTTGGCCTTATCTAACGGTCTATACGCCTTTGGGATCTCCGTGCCGATGACGTCTTTTTCCAAAAACTCCTTCCAGGTGGCATGCGTCCAGAGGGCTCCGGCCTCCACCAGATACCTGCACGCCTCCTCCCACTTCCCCTCCTTATAAAGTTCCAAACACCGCTTCAGGTCTTCCATCGCTCGCCCGAGGAGTCCCCTCGCCTCCGAATTCTGGAACGACCGGAGCCCTCGCTCCAAGAACGACCCCTTAACGGTGAAGGTCCCGTCCGTGAGGTTCTCTAAGTAAGGCTCCAGAGGGCTCCAAGCCGCCTCTAAGTAAGTCTGGTACCTCTCATGTTCCGAGGAGAAGGCCTTCCTACACTCGGCATCCTCGAGGGCGGCCTCCCCGGCCCTCCGGCCCAGCTCCCTGGCCTGGGATTTCGCCTCCTCCAAGTCGGTGGTATGCACGGCGAGACCCCCAATCCATCTCATCCCGAACCCGAAGACCCACTTACATATCTGCCCAAGGGCGATCCTCTGCATCCCCTGGTTGGAAGCGCACGAGATCGCCCCCACTGGGAGCCCGTCGAGTTCGCCGCTCCAGAGGAAGGGATAGAGGCGTTCTATGAACAGGTGGCAGGTGGCGCTGGGACCCCAGTTGTGGACGGGATCGCCGAAGATGAGGCCGTTGGCCTGGAGAACCTTGCCGAAGAGCTCCCCCTCCCCACCCATAGCATCCGGCAGCACGCACCTGTGCTCCTGCCTCCTTATGCACTCGAAACAGCTCGTGCACGGCCCGAACTTGTACCTCTGAACGGGCACGATTTTCACCTTCGCCCCGACGTCTTGGACCCCTTGGGCTGCTTCCGTAAGAAGCCCTGCGGTGTATCCTTTGCGCCTTCCGCTGAAGAGAAGAGCTAGTACATAGGCCATGGTTACCTCCGTCCTCGCATAGGGTCCTTGACTATGCAACCTCCTCAAAAGCCACTTTAAGCTTCTCGATAACCCGCCCTT
>DTXA01000342.1 GCA_012962735.1 Candidatus Latescibacterota bacterium | reverse complement strand
TAATCGCCCACCGGTAGATATGGGCCCACCAGGACTCGAACCTGGGACCTAGGGATTATGAGTCCCCCGCTCTGACCAACTGAGCTATGGGCCCTCTTCGAAATCTATAAGATACAATAAACCGGCCAAAAGGTCAAGAGCTTTGTGTTGGGTTCCTTCAGCACTGCCCCGAAAGAGCTTGACAAAGGTCCTCTAAAGGTATATAATACCCTTGTCATGGCCCCAAAAAGTCCTTCACTTCGTCAGATACCTTTTGGGGGCCCTCCATGGAGATGTATCCCATGGCGTGCTCGAGCGAACGCAGATCTAACCGGTCCGAGGAGGGGATATGCGGATACTCGTGCGGGCGGGTATGCACAACCGCAGGGACTGTCCGGTGAGCGTGCGTACGGGTTCGCGGCCTGAGGGGAGGCACCCGGTACTGGTGGAAGAGGAGACCAGGAGGGCGATACCTGCTCAGGTGGAACCCGAGGGGGAGGAAATCTTGCTGTGGTGGGTCTTAGACAACCTCCCTGCAGGGGCCGAACGGGCCTATACCCTGGAGTGGCGCGAGGAACCCCTTTCCGAGGGGGTGCAGCTCGTCCAGCGGGAAGGACAGGTGGAAGTGGTGGTCTTGGGGCAGGCATTTACCACGTACCACTGCGGACCTGAGTGGGTCCGTCCGTTCCTGTACCCCCTGATAGGTCCTTATGGCCTTTCGATGACCCGGAGGCTAGCTAGGTCCGAGGATAAGGATATGGACCACCACCACCATCGCTCTTTCTGGGTGGCACACGGGGACGTGAACGGGGTGGACAACTGGAGCGAGATGGAGGGGCACGGCAGGACCCTCCACAGGGAGTTCCTCAGGTTGGATGGAGGTCCCGTGTTCGGGAGGATCGTGGCCGTGGGGGATTGGGTGAGCGTGGAGGGGAGGAAGGTCTTAGAGGAGGTGCGGGACCTGCGCATATACGCCCTGCCGGACAGGTGCAGGCTTGTGGATATGGATGTCGAGCTTAAGGCCGCCGAGGGCGATGCGACCTTCGGGGACACCAAGGAGGGCGGGATAGCCTCCCTCCGGGTCCAGCCCTCTATGGAGGTGCGCAACGGGGGGAGGATAGAGAACAGCTACGGGGCGATAGGAGAGAAGGAGGCCTGGGGTAAGAGGGCGTCCTGGTGCGACTATTCAGGCCCTGTAGAAGGCCGGTGGGTGGGGATGGCGTTGATGGACCACCCGGAGGGGTTCAGGTACCCCACCTATTGGCATGTACGGGATTACGGGCTTATGACGGCCAATCCCTTTGGGCTCTCGCACTTCTACAACGACCCAAACCGGAGGGGGGACCACATCCTCCGGGCGGGCGAGAGCATCAAATTCCGATATAGACTTTACGTACACGTCGGAGATGCCCGGGAGGGTCAGGTAGCGGAGAAGTACCACGACTTCGTCAACCCCCCGGAGGTGCTGTCCGGGTGAGCCGGGCGCAAGACGGCGAGGGGGGCCGATATGCCCCCCTCACTTCCTCAGATTTCCTCCCTACGTTTGGATTTTAAGATCAGGGCCACGACAACTCCCACGACGATCAGACCCCCGGCTATCCCACCCACCACGTGGGCGGTCTTGGTTTTGCGGACGTCCACGGCCTGGATGCGGCCCTTCTCCACGGGGAGTGTGAAGAAGTTTACGATGGGAGGGCGGTCCCCCTTCTTCAGGAAGGTGAAGTTGCTCAAGATAACTTTGTCCGCCTCTATGCGCCCGACCTTGCCCTCCACCACCGTGCTGTCGTCTAAGGTGAGACGGATGACCTTCCCCTCTTTTAGGACATCTGGAGTGGAGGGGACCATTTCCGAGCAGCCCGCTATGAGCACCGACACCGCCAGGACCCGGACCAGCATAGTTTGCTCCTTTCTGGATGGAGGGTTATCTTATGCCCCAAAAAGTCCTGCGTGCTTTTTGGGGACCGACGCAGCTTAGACCATAAGGGTCGCCCCTCGGTCCGATTCAAAGATGGGCATTTAGGGATGTTTTGTCAAGGGATTTATATGCCCTAAAGAGTTCTCCGCTTCGATTTGGGATACAGACCAGATGAAGATCGAGCGCCTTTTCCTTACGGGGTTTATGGGGTCCGGTAAGACTGTAGTCGGTCGTGCGCTGGCCCGGGAGCTGGGTTGGGAATTCGTGGACACCGACGAACTTGTGGAGGACAGGAGCGGACGTACCATACCCGAGCTTTTCGGGATGGGGGAGGAGGTCTTCCGCCGGTGGGAACACCTCTGCCTCAGGGAGGTCGCAGGCCGGAGGCGGGCCGTGATAGCCTTAGGCGGGGGGGCGCTGGCGAGGGAGGAGAACTGGGAGGTGGTCAGGGGAAAGGGGCCAGTGGTCTGCCTGTGGGCCGAGCCCGAGACCATCTTAGCCAGGGTCAGGGAGGACCTGCACAGGCCTCTGTTGGCCGGGCTGGACGACGAGGGGAAACTCCGGCGCATAAGGGAGCTTTTGGAGCGGCGCAG
>DTXA01000341.1 GCA_012962735.1 Candidatus Latescibacterota bacterium | reverse complement strand
GCCCTCAAGGGGGCCTTCAGCCGGAGGCGCTCTCGATCGGTTTAAAGTATCTCAAGTGAGCCTGGTCCTCCCGAGCATGCCCCCTGATCCCATTACCCTCCTTGCACGAGTCCTCTACTAGTCACTACATCAGGTCCAAGGGTCTGGAAGATAAGCTCGAGCCGCTTCAGTTGAATATGATCTAGATCAACTAGAAATTTGACTTTAATCATAGATTTGAACATGCCGATGCCGGTATGCTATAATCCAGAATTCCCCCACCCGGACAGGGGTGGGATCAGGAGGGAGAGATGGGGAGGAGCAGGACCGAAGGAGGGCGGCGCAAGAGGCAGAAGTATATCGTCTATGCCATCAGCGGCTTCCTGGCCGTGGTGATGATGGTCCTGGTCTTCGGGCTCTACAGCCAGAAGGAGCGGGAGAAGCCGCCGGAGGCGATCGAGCTCTCCATCCCCCAGGAACAGGTCTACCAGGCGGTGGCGGGTGAGTATCTCTGCCCCTGCGGGGCCTGCGATGAGGTCTTCATCGACTGCCACTGCCCCACGGCGCTCAAGGCCAAAAAGGATATGCGCAAAAGACTGCGAGAGGGGGCGACTCAAGCGGAACTCGAGTGGTATCTCCAAAACGTCTATAACTCCGAAAGGAAGAGCTCATGAGGAAGAAGTATCAGGTGTTCCTCGGGGTCGGGGTGATCGGTGGCGTGCTGATCTACCTCTTCCTCTCCAGCCTCTCCGGCACGACGGTCTACTACTACACCCTCGATGAGCTGAAAGATAAAGAGATCGACCCAGCGCAGCGGATCAGGATCAGTGGGGAGCTGGTCGAGGATTCCGTCCGCTACGATCCGGCCAAGCCTCTTCTAGAGTTCGTCCTCCGGAGCAAGGACGGAAGGGTGCGGATATCCGTCTCCTACGAGGACGTGATGCCGGATAATTTTTTGAGGAGCGAGGAGGTGGTCGTGACTGGCTACCTGAAGGGAGAAAGATTTGTAGCGGAGAGCATGCTGGTCAAATGCCCCTCCAGATACGAGGCGGAGCCGGAGGAGCCCTAAATGCCGAGCCTCGGTTATATCACAACGTTTCTGGCCTTTATCAGCGCGGCCCTCGCCGTCGGCATGTTGATCTACGGCGCAAGGAGGGAGGACGAGGGGCTGCTCCAGATCGGCTACCGGGGCCTCCATTCCGTCTTCTTCCTCTCGGTGTTGGCCTCGATCATCCTGATCATGCTCTTCGTCACCCGCGACTTCAGCGTGAGGTATGTCTATAACTACTCCTCCAGGGACCTGCCCCTCTTCTACACCATCTCCGCCTTCTGGGCAGGGCAGGCGGGCTCGCTCCTCTT
>DTXA01000340.1 GCA_012962735.1 Candidatus Latescibacterota bacterium | reverse complement strand
TTGCGCACGGCCGGGACCTTTACAACAACTTCATCACCAACGGGTACATGACCCCCGAGGCCCTGTACGACATAGCGCCCTTCTTGGACGCGGCCAACGTAGACCTCAAGGCCTTCTCGGAGGACCACTACCGCAAGGTCTGCGGCGCAAGGCTCCAGCCGGTGCTGGATTCTCTCAAGCTTATGAAACAACTGGGGATATGGGCGGAAGTAACCACCCTCGTGATCCCCGGCCTCAACGACGACGAGGCACAGCTTAGGGACATAGCGGGTTTCATCCGGGACGAGCTGGGCCCAGAGACCCCCTGGCACGTCACGGCCTTCTTCCCCACCTACAGGATGACCGACCGGCCCCGCACATCCCCCGCCGTCCTCCGCAAGACCCGAGAGCTCGGCTTAGAGGAGGGGCTCAAGTACGTGTACACCGGTAACATCCCCGGAGAAGAAGGGGAACACACCTACTGCCCCTCTTGCGGACGGGTCCTCATCCGCCGCTACGGCTTCTACATCGTGGAACGCTCCCTTAAGGACGGCAGGTGCACGGGATGTGGGACCCGGCTGGACGGCGTCGGAATGGACTGGGACAGCAGGTAGAACGGTGTACGGACGTTCCGGCCACAGCGCCCATGCCGGGAAGGTAGTGAGCGCTTGAGGCAAGCCATAGCCGCCATGGGGCTTTTAGAGGGGCAAACTACGGGTGGCTGGCACGCCCCGGTGCGGATGGAATACTCACCGACTTCCCGGATGCGCTCTTGGAGGCACTCCGCAGGTAGATGAAACCACAGCTTCTCCTGCACATATGCTGCGCTCCCTGCGCTACCCACGTGGTCGAGCTTCTAGGACTGGACTTCGAGGTCTACGGCTTTTTCTACAACCCCAACATCCACCCGGAGGAGGAGTACAGAAGGCGGCTTGAGGCGATGCGCCGGCACGGGAAGGCCGTGGGCCTTAAGTGGGAGGAGGGGCCTTACGAGCCCGGGAGGTGGTTCTCGTTCGTCGAGGGATACGAGGAAGAACCCGAAGGTGGCGCAAGGTGCCCCATCTGCTATCGCCTCCGCCTCGAGGAGGCGGCCCGGAGGGCAGCAGAAGTCGGCTTCGGATATTTCGCCACAACCCTGACCGTAGGACCGACGAAGAAGGCCGGGGTTATAAACCCCATAGGCCGGGAACTCGGGTTTAAGTACGGGCTCACCTTCGTGGGAGGGGACTTCAAGAAGGAGGATGGGTTCAAGCACAGCGTAAGGCTCAGTCGGAAGTTCGGCCTTTACCGTCAGGACTACTGCGGGTGTATATTCAGCCTGAACGGTCTTAGTGGACGATCCGCAGGTGTTCGTCCGGCAAACCCTGATCTTGCCCGTTCAGGAGCCAGGGTCGGGCATTCGCTTGGATTTCATCTTTTCCTTTAAGGACATCCGGGTTTGTCTGCGATATGCTAACATGGTGGTGTGGTAGGTGTTCTCCCAAAATAAGGATACATAATCAACCAGACCTTCGAGTTCAAACTCCGCAGGGGCCGAGATGGCCTCTGGCGCATAGTCCGCTGGACCGACTACCCATGGACCCCTTAGAAAGGGCTAAAGAAGTTATACGGAGGGAAGCTCAGGCCGTAGCCGCTTTGGAGGGCCGGATCGAGGGGCCTTTTAGGCGGGCCTTAGATATCATCGCGGCCTCCAAGGGCAGGGTTATAGTGACCGGCATGGGCAAGTCCGGCCTTATAGCCCGCAAGATAGCCGCCACCCTCACAAGCACCGGCACCCCCGCCTTCTACCTCCATCCGGCCGAGGGGATGCACGGGGACGTGGGGATAGTGTGTCGGGGGGACGTGGTATTGGTCCTGTCTAAGAGCGGCAGTACCGAGGAGATTTTCTCGCTCTTGCCCCTGTTCAAACGCTTAGGGGTCCCCATAATCGCCATGACCTCAAATCCCGACTCCCCCCTGGCCCGCCAGAGCGACGTAGTATTGGAGGTCCCGGTGGGACAGGAGGCCTGCCCGTTCGACCTCGTGCCCACGGCCAGCACCACTGCGATGCTCACCTTAGGGGATGCCTTGGCTATAGCCCTCTTGGAGCTGAGGGGGTTCGTGGAGGAGGACTTCGCCCTCCTCCACCCGGGAGGAAGCCTGGGCAGGAAGCTCCTCTGGCTGGTGGAGGACGTGATGTACAAGGGCGACGAGGTGCCTGTCGTCCGGGAGGACGACCGGATGGGGGAGGTCATCCTCGAGATGACCTCTAAGGCCTTAGGCATGACTTGCGTGGTGGACCGAGAGGGGAGGCTTTCGGGGGTGCTCACGGACGGGGACCTGAGGAGGCTTTTGGAGCGGGTGGGGGACGGGATGCTCTCCCTGACGGCCAAGGAGGCGTACTTCAAAAGTCCCAGGGGAACCTGTAGGACTCCGCCGCTGACCATAGGCCCGAAGGAGCTGGCAGCCAAGGCGGTCCAGATGATGGAGGAACACGTAATCACCGAGCTCATCGTTGTCGATGGCGAGGGCCGGCCCATCGGGGTGGTCAAATGGGTCGAGCTGGCCAGAGCGGGGGTCATCTAATATGGTGGACCTGTTGGGGATGACCTTAGAGGAGATAGAGGAGTTCATCCAAGGCCTGGGCAAGGAGCGGTACCGAGCCCGGCAGCTCTTCCGCTGGATCTACAAGAAAGGAGTCTACAACTTCGGCGTCATGACCGACCTCTCCAAGTCCTTCAGGGAGGAGCTGGCCCGGATGGCCCGCATCTGGGCTCCGGTTGAGGTGCACAGGGCCGCCTCAGAGGACGGCGTCGTCAAGTTCCTGTTCCGGCTCGAAGACGGAGCTCATATAGAAAGCGTCCTCATCCGGGACGACGACCGCCGCACCGTCTGCCTGTCCTCCCAGGTGGGATGTCCACTCGGGTGCCGCTTCTGCGCCACCGGGAGGATGGGGTTCGCCCGGAACCTCGCAGCCGGGGAGATCGTGGGCCAACTGCTCCACATACGCAAGGTGCTTTGGGAGGAGGGGGAGGACCTCACCAACGTGGTCCTTATGGGGATGGGGGAGCCCCTGCTCAACTACGATCAGGTCCTCAAGGTCGTGCGCCTGATCAGGCACGAGATGGGGATCGCCCTGGGAGCCAGGCGCATCACTCTCTCCACCGTCGGGATAGTCCCCGGCATAGAGCGCTTGGCAGGGGAGGGTATACCCCTCGGCCTGGCCATCTCCCTCAACGCCCCCGACGACGCCATTAGGTCCGAGCTTATGCCCATCAACTGCGAGTATCCCTTGAGGATCCTCCTCCGGGCCGCGAAGGACTTCGCCCGCACGTGCAAACGCCGCATCACGTTCGAATATGTCCTCATCCACGGCGTCAACGACCGCCTCAGAGACGCCCGCCAGCTGGCCGACCTCCTGCAGGGCATACCCTGCAAGGTCAACCTCATCCCCTACAACCCCATCCCTAACGCCCCCTTCCGCAGGCCTCCCTTAGACCGTGCCCCTCCGCTTCCAGGAGGTCCTCCTTTCCAGCCACTACACCGCCACCCTGAGGGACAGCCGAGGACGGGATATCCAAGCTGCCTGCGGCCAGCTCCGGACATCAATAGGGTCCCCAAAAAGTATCTGAGCGAATTGGGACTATAATTGCGGCTTAGAGGTCCAATGTCCGGAGAACTTCACTGGCCACATCCTCCGGGGTCCTCCCGTCGGTGTGGACCACCAGGTCCGAACAGAGGTAGTAGGGCCTGCGCCGCTCCAAAAGCTCCCTTATGCGCTGGAGTTTCCCCTCGTCGTCCAGCCCGGCCAACAGAGGCCTGTGCAGGTCCTCCCTGACCCTGGCTAA
>DTXA01000339.1 GCA_012962735.1 Candidatus Latescibacterota bacterium | reverse complement strand
TTAACGTGCCACTTTTCACCAACAACACCTTCCTCTTCCTCCAGGACTGGTACGAGCTTCAGAGGGCCGTAGAATTTGTGGGACTGGACCATTACGCCTACTACCTGATACCCGGGGATTCGTACTACTGGGACTACATCTATGTGAACCTAAACTGCAACGTAAGCCGCTTCCCCTGGTCCCCGGAGTTCCAGTGCGGCTCCGGGATGATGATGTTCGGACCCGCCACGTCCCAGCACCAGAGGATGGTCACGTTCTTCTCGCTCTCGGCCGGGATGGTGGGGATGAACTACTACATGTTCGTAGAAAGGGAGAGGTGGGAGGGGTTCTGCCCCGTGACCCAGGACGGCAAGGTCAGGGAGGAGTGGTTCGCACATAGACATATGTTTAGAATTTTACATGAGATAGATTGGAAGAACCTCTCCAGGGAGTGCCAGATCGGCCTCCTGTGGTACCAGGAGCACTATTGGCATTTCCTGTACGAGGGAGGGGGGATAATCCAGCCCGACGATTACACCGTGGTGGCCTCGAAGGATTACGGCCACTTAGCCCAGGAGCCTCTTTGGCTTTATACCAAGACATTGATAGATGCGGATGTGGACTTCGACCTCGTGGATGTGAGGGCCGAGCTCTCCAGGTATCCTGTGCTTCTCTATGCAGCTCCGGCGTTTCTGGACGAGGAGTATCAAAGGAAGTTGGCCGAGTACGTGAAGAACGGCGGAACCCTCGTCTTCTTGAGCCCACCGCCCCACTTGGACGTGGAGCAGAAGGAGTGCAGGCTACTTGTGGAGGAGTTGGGGATAGGAAAGGGGAAGGAGATAAACTCCAAACAAACCTTGGAGATAGATGGAAGGAGCTTCCCGGTGTATGTGGCCGAGTCCTACGACGGGATGGACGTCGAACCGGTCCTGAGGACCCGGGAAGGGGCGATATGCGCCTGCAGGAGGCATGTGGGGGAAGGTAGTGCCTACATGATCGGGTTCTCGGCCTTGGACCGGGAGGTTTTACTTGAGCTGCTGGGCATCCTGGAGGCCCCTCTCTTCGTCAGGGCGGACAACCCCTTCGTGCAGACCAGCCTGCACAGGAACGAGGAGAGGACTGTGGTCGTATCCATCAACAGGGATGCCGAAGGCCATACCGTCAGGATAAAGATATTCCCCGACTTAGGGCTTACCCCTGAGCACTGGGTGGAGGAGATGTTCACCAGGAAGAAGCTGGAGATATCCACTGACCAGGCGGTAGAACTTCACATCCCGGGGAAGGATGTCGCGGTCTTTGAGATCAGGAAGAAGGGTATAGGGCGGATAGACTTAGATAAGGACAAGCTCATTCAGGGCTACTTCAAACTGTAGGGGGGCGGACCCAAAGGTATAAGGTGAGGCCCAAGGAGGAGGAGACAAAGGTGCTTTTGGATTCCTTTACCTTCCCGATAATATCTTTGTTTTATTTGGACTTAGCCGAGAAGGGGGCAGACGGAAAACTCTACGGAGTTCGACCTCACCGAGCTCCACCGCACATCAAAGGATTTCAACTTCCGGAAGGTGCTGGAGTACATGGAGTCCAAGGGCTGGGGGAGCACCTCCTACGAGCTGGTCAAGCTCGGGAAGAGGAGGCCAAGTTTGAAGGAGCGGACCAGGTTCTCGCCCGAGCTCGGCTACTTCGAAAGGCTCAGGGAGAAGGCCCGTAGGATCTTAGAACGCAAACGGGCGTCCGCATGATGGATGGAACAGGTCCCGGAGGTTCCGCCTTCAAAAAC
>DTXA01000338.1 GCA_012962735.1 Candidatus Latescibacterota bacterium | reverse complement strand
CGGTGGGATCGAGGACCTCAAGACTCCAGGGGTAAAGCTCCCGCAGGGCGCTGAGGTCCCGCTCGCTCAGGTGGCGGCGCTCGCTGAAGCCCACGGCCAAGTCTGCGGGGGGATCAGGCCGGCGGGTTCCCTTGAGGCTCCCTCCCCACATCAAGCTGCCGTCATCGTCCGCCTCCCTGGGTCTGAATTTATAGTCATCCCTGGGATCTAGGTTGCAGCCCCCCGAGTGGATGAGCCCCAAGGCATGCCCGAACTCGTGTTCGATCACGGTGTAAAGGTCGTGCTTGTTGTGGGCATCCTCACCGGGCTTGGCCTCCCACACCGTCGTGGGCACCCCGCAGCGGCTTTCTTCCTTTTGCACAAACTCGTCGTCACTCCCCGGGGTGGTGTCGATGAACCAGCCGTTGGGGTTATCGGCGTTGAGCAGGATCACACTGCACCTGCCTACACGAGGCATGTGCTGAACCTCCACACAGGGGTCGCCCTCGACCTTCCACTCTTCCTCGAGCTCCTCCACTATGGGGGGAGCTACCCGGATGGGCACATAGAAGCCGACGAGCCCTGAGGCGTCCACGTGCAGGCCATCGTCATCTACATCTAGATCTCCCAAATCGGAGATGCTCCGGCTATCCGCCCAGAGGATCAGGATATCTATGGACCTGCCCGCACAGCGCGGGTCGGTCACTTCGAGGATCCGGCCCATCAGAGGAATCGGTGCCTGATTCCATTCCTCGATGGCCGTGCGTGCGACCTCCTTCGCCCCGGGGGGCCACGGGAGCAAGTCATCCGTCAGGGCGTAGCAGACGGGCGGCTCCTCCCAACTCCCCTTTTCATAGTCTTCCGTTTCGGGCCAGAGGGACTGACCTCCCCAAAAGCCCTCCCAGGTCGCAGCCAGGGCTAGAAACACGGTAATCCCCAGCACCAACAAGAGACCGGCTACCAGCAAGAACCTGACCCTCCCCTTCACTTCAATCCCCTCCCTTTGTCTTCTCTTTGCTCTTCCATCTCAGACTCAGACGAAGCGCCTGCCAGGCTAAGAAAAACCCCCAGGGGAGGAGGAGCCAGTAGAGGTGCACCCACCAGCGGTTGACTTCTACTGGGGAGCCCCAAGGGCTGGGAGGAGGGACGAGCAGTCGGTCTAGCACTAAATTTAAGGCAAAGAGCAGGACGGCTGCAGAGGCGTAAGCTCCTAGGTGAATGAGAAGACCTCGCTGAGTGGCGGGCTTACCCGTCAAGATCCCTATGCCCTCTATCCTCCGCTTCACCCAAGCGAAGAGCTTGGGCTTTGGCTCTTCTAAGGGATGATATTCCAGAGGATCGGGCAGAGCTTCCAGGTGCTCATCCAGTGCCTGAACTCTCTCTCGCAGCTCCGCGACGTAGGTAGAACATTGAGTACAGGTGGCCACATGGATGGCGACCTTCTTCTCCTCATCCCCCTCAAGCTCCTCCAGCACATAGCCTAAGAGGGCCGAGGAAGGCGGGTGCTCCCGGTGCTCGATCTCCAGCTCCTCTTGGAACATCTTTTCAAAGAACTCCTCTTCCATGATAAAGCTCCTCGAACTTCTCGCGGATCTTGGCCCGCACCCTTGTGGGGTTGCACTCCCGGCCGAAGATCTGGAAGACCTCGGCCCAGGAGAGTCGCAGCCCCCGGATGCGCTCCAGCGAAAGTTCCTGGAGCCTGGGTAGCTTCTTTCCCGCCAAGCGCGCTT
>DTXA01000337.1 GCA_012962735.1 Candidatus Latescibacterota bacterium | reverse complement strand
TGATATAGTATACCGTTTCCATGTCCTATTTCGCAACAAGTCTATATCTCCAATTAAAACGGCCATTCCCTCGGTCTAATATAAATGCCCCATCAGCGGAAGAGGAGCTTAAGGGTCCCCCATAAGGCCCCTTGTACGGCAGGGGGCGCAATCAGAAATATCAGGACTCCGAAACGCTCCGGGGTGTGGAAGGCCGGACGCCCGACCGGGGACCAGGCCATGAGCACCCAGTCCTTGCCTAAGGGGCGCTCTATGCGGTACAAGTTCCCCCGCCATGAAGTCCCATCCTCCGGAGGTCCTCCGGTCGCCTCAGGTATATCCTCGAGCGAAGCCCAGGGGATGGCGATCTCTGCAGTCCACCCCCGGTCTACGTCGTCCCTCAGGTTCACAGTGCCTTCCACTTGGACGGCGGTCCTGAGTCCCGCTATGTCCCAGCCCAGCTCAGACTTCCAAGGCTTGAGTCGGACTATCTTCAGGTCCACTACAGTGTTGTTGGGACTTACCTCTAATTCTGCGTAGTTCTCACCGTCCCCGTCCGGATCCAGGAACACCTCCACCACTTCCTCCTTCCAAAGGGAGGCGTCCCTCTGGGTCATGGTCCCCCAGATGTCGGGATCGGAGCACTCGAAGGCTATGTATAGGTTCCGCTCGTCCCAGAGCATCCGGGTGTACGTGGTCAGCTCCTCCGGGACGGCGGAGCCGTCCACCGCACCCGCAAGGGAAACCCTTTCCGCCGCCTCCCAGGCCGGCTCGTCCAGGACCCCATCCACTACAACGGGGGAAGAAGTCCAGCAGACCTCCCGCTCTACCACCTCCTGGGCAGCTGCGGCCGCAGCGACTCCTACGATGCACATATACCAAGATATCCTCATAGGAAGCTCCTCGGGTAAAGGATGGTCACGGTTAACCTCGCGAAAGCGACCTTTGTGTTCTATCACCCCCCTTCCTGCGGCGGAACGCCCACACGAATCCCTGCGATGCCGCCACCCCAAGAGCGTCCGCCAGGAAGTCGTACAAGCTACAATCCCTACCCGGGACGAAGTATTGGTGCAGTTCGTCCGATGCCCCGTACAACACGCCAAAGGTCAAAGGCTTCCAGCTCGAACCGCCGAACGCCCTGACCAGAAGGGTTCCGAAGACCCAGTATGCCCCGAAGTGCTGGAGCTTGTCCCAGGAGAGGAGACCTTTAGGGGGCTGGGGGAGCTGGGGGATGGAGGAGAGGGTAAACAGGAAGGCCGCCCATAGCACTGCAGGAAGCTGGAACCGGACGAACCGCTTCACCTTCCCTCCCGCACCAACTGCACCCCCTTCCCCGGCACAACCCTCCCTATCTCCCAGACCCGTTCCCCCTCTGCCTCGAGCACTTCCCTGGCTCGGTCGACGTCCCCCTCCCCCACCACCACCGCCATGCCTATGCCCATATTGAAGGTGCGGAACATCTCCCCCTCCTCCACCTCCCCTATCTCACCTATCAGCCGGAACACCGAGGGTACCTCCCAGGACCCTAGTCGGATCTCCGCCGAACATCCCTCCGGCAGCGCCCTGGGGAGGTTGCCTGGGAGCCCACCTCCCGTGATGTGTGCGAGGGCGTGCACCTCCCCCTCCTCCATCAGCCGGAGGAGGGGGCGGACGTAGGATCGGTGGGGACGGAGCAGCTCCTCGCCCAGGGAACGCCCCAGCTCCGGGACGTACCGGTCCACATCCCACTTAGCCACCTCAAAGAACACCTTGCGCGCCAAGGAGTAGCCATTGGTGTGCAGTCCGTCCGATCCTATGCCCAGGATCACGTCTCCCGACCTCACCCGGGAGCCGTCTATGAGGCGAGCTCGGTCCACCACACCTACTATGGTCCCTGCTAAGTCGTACTCCCCGGGCCTGTAGAACTCCGGAAGCTCCGCCATCTCCCCGCCCAAAAGGGCGCACCCCACGTTCCGACATCCTCTGGCCACCCCCTCCACCACCGCTGCCGCCACCTCTTCCCTGTGCTCCCCCATAGCTAAGTAGTCTAAGAAAAAGAGGGACCTCGCCCCCTGGACCACTATGTCGTTTGCGCAGTGGTGCACGAGGTCCACCCCGACTGTGTCGTGTCTGTCCACCAAGAAGGCAACCTTCAGCTTAGTGCCCACCCCGTCGGTGCTGGCCACCAGCACAGGGTCCTCGAATTCCCCCAAGTCCAGCCGGAACAGGCCCCCGAACAGCCCCACGTCCGAGAGTACCTCCGGGCCAAAGGTGGAGCTTACCGTGTCCCGTATACGTCGCTTCGTGCGCTCCGCAGCATCTATGTTCACACCTGCTTCACGATAGGTAAGGCCCATGGGCACCTCCGTGGGCGAACTACCGCTAAGGGGGCGGACAGCCGTCCGTTCCTACCTTGATCTCTTCCCATATCCTGTCCATCTCCTCCAAGGTGGCCTCCTGGGGAGTCCTGCCCCTTCTGGCCAGGGCCTCCTCCACGGCCCGGAAGCGGGCCACGAACTTCTCCACAGCGTTCTGGAGCGCCCATTCCGGGTCCACCCCCAAGAGCCGGGATAGGTTCACTACTGAGAACAGCAGGTCTCCCAGCTCCTCCTCGATCCGCTTCTGGCCCCAGGTGGCCACCGCGGCCTCCAACTCCCCCCACTCCTCCCTCAGCTTCTCTAAGACTCTCTCGGCCCGCTCCCAGTCGAACCCCACCCTCGAGGCCTTTTCTTGCACCCTCCAGGCTCTGAGCAGGGCGGGAAGCCCCTTAGGCACCCCGTCTAAGACCGAACTCCTCCCCTCCCCCCGCTTGATCTGCTCCCAGCGCTCCAGCACCTCCCCTGCGTCCTGCACGTCCGCATCCCCGAAAACGTGGGGATGCCTCCGCACGAGCTTATCCACTAGGTCCCGGAGCACCTCCCTTATGCCGAACGCCTCCCGCTCCTCGGCGATCTTAGCGTGGAAGACCACCTGGAGGAGCAGATCCCCCAGCTCCTCCTTGAGTGCCCGGTCGTCCTCCTCCTCTATGGCCTCGGCCACTTCATATGCCTCCTCTATGAGGTAAGGCCTTATACTCCTGTGGGTCTGTTTCCTGTCCCAGGGGCACTCCCTCCTCAGGCGGGCCATCACCTCCACAAGCTCTTCGAACTCCCGCATCTTCCCCCCTATCGGAACAACTGCACCACCATGAACTGGTCGTTGCGGGCCAGGAGGGGATACCGCTCCTTCAGGTGCCGCCAGAGTCGAGGGTTCTGGAGCAGTTCCCCGATGGGCGCTATGAGATATCGTGCCCCCTCCTCCCTCAACCCCTCCACCCGCTCCGGGGTGGCCTCGTCCGGGGTGAGGTGCCAACCCTTCCTGCCGCTGTAGTACAACAGCACCGGGTTCTGGGCCCGGTGAGGAGCCCTTCGGTTCTCGTCCAGGTCAATCGTGACCACAAGAGCATCGGACGGAGTGTGGTGCCGCACCTCCTGTCCTATGGCGTACTCCGCTCGGAAGTAATCCCGATAAGTGCCAGCGATGTAGAGGGGATAGGAGTACACGTACCCCATGAACCCCATAAGCCCGAAGAGCATCCACCCGGCCTCACGAACCCTCCCCCTCAGGACCGTGTCCCTCAACACATCCAACCTCAAGATACGGTCGAGGGCCCGGCCGGCAGAAAGGGCGCAGGGTGGGAGCAGGGGCAATTGATAGTAGTCCAGAGCCCGGTTCCCCTCTGCCGCTACGAGGGCGTAAACCCCCAGGGCGGCCAACCACCATCGCGGCAGGCGCCGCGGACCGGAGGACACGGGCAACAACAGCCCCAAGACTGTCAGCACTCCCCCCACCGGGGTGAGCAGGACCCCGAAGAACCGCTCCGCTAAGGTGGCGTAGAACTTGGGGTCCAGCCGCAGGGCCAGGGGGCCGAACTTCGAGTACCCGTAAGGCGGCAGGATCCCGAACGTCAGATGTGTCCGCAGGAAGAGCCTGTGGGCGTGGAGGTACCATAGAAGGGGGGGCAGGAGGGCCAGGAGGGCGAAGAGCCAGAGCTCCGACCTGGCCCAGGTGCGCCTTCCGTACTTACCGTAGGCCAGGAAGAGCAGGGGGAGGCCCAGGTACAGCGCTGGCAGTTTCACCAAGATGGCCAGAGCTGTGAACATAGCTGCAGTGAAGAACCACCCCCGGCCTCCCCCCTCGGTCCACATCCAGAACGCCCACACCGCTCCCACAGAACACAGCAACATCAGGGCCTCCGGCATAAAAGCCCTGCCGTAGAATATCTCTAAGGGAGAGAGGGTGAACACCAGGGCTGCGAAATGCCCCACCCGCCTTCCGTAGAGCCCAGCCCCAAGCAGGAAAAGGAGAAAAACCGTAAGAGCCGAGAATATCCCGGAAAGGAGCCTTCCCCAACCTTCCCATATATCTCCCGATAGCTTATAAAAAAAGGCGACCAACCAGGGGAAAAGGGAGAACTCGCTCTCTACATAACCCTCGGTCCTTCCCCGCCAGTCCACACGGGGATACAGGGGGTTCATCCCCTCTTCGTAGAAGTTCCGGGCTATGGCGGCCGTATCGGTCTGCCGCCAGTTCTGGGCGTCCACAAGCGGCTGGGAGAGGCCGATGAGGTGGAGCCCGAAGTTCAAAGCCACTATGGCCCAGACCCAGCGGTCCGACCGGAGGGATGTGGGATTCATAGACATAACCTGCACAGAAGTCCTATCATAAACCCCCCTCCACCACAACGACCTTGTACTCTCGCACCTCCGGCACCGTTATCTCCAACCCGGAGGGGCCGATCCGGTGGTCCAGGTCACAGCCCAACCACAAGGCTCGGACGCCCTTACACCTTCCGACCTTGGGGAGGATCAGCTTGACATCCCTCAAAGGCACTATCTCCCCTATAGGCCGCGACATACCCCCTGTGAAGTTGATCAGGTGCACCAGCAGCCTTCCCTATTGGCCAGCAGCAGCCTGTGGACCGGGACCCGGTGCGTGTTGCAGTGTTCGTCGAACCCCCGGCTAAGTAGACGACACTCCCTGCGCTGTGCCGGTTGAAGAGTACAGCCAGGGCCGCTGGCTCTGGTACCAGCCGGGGGCTTAACGAAGTTCGGTGGAATATGCAGGATATACCTTGGAGATATAAAGTTTACGTCCTCACGAACTGTGCCCCTGGGAGCTGGCGCACCAGCCCTTTAAGCTCCAAGGAAAGGAGGACAGCCAAAAGCTCCGGCGTGGTTCTGCCCACCTCGGCCGAGAGCACATCTATGTGCTTGGATTCGTATGAGAGCTTCTCTAAGACCTCCCTCTCCGAGCATGAAAGCACCTCCTCCGCCGTGGGCGGAGGCCGGAGGGAGAGGGCCCCCTTGGGCGAGGGGAGCTCCTGGAGGATGTCCTCCACCTCCACGATCAGCTTCGCCGCCCCCCTCTGGATCAGGCGGTTCGTGCCCTTGCTCTTAGGGGCCCGTACGCTTCCGGGGACCGCGAACACCTCCCGGTTCTGCTCCAGGGCGAAAGCCGCTGTTATCAGCGCCCCGCTCTGCTCGCCGGCCTCTACCACCACAGTGCCCAAGCTCATCCCGCTTATAATCCTGTTCCTCCTCGGGAAGTTAGAGGCCTCTGGTTTGGTCCCCATCGGAAACTCGGATACCACTGCACCTTGACGTATTATCCGGTCCCTGAGCTTGCGGTGCTCCGGGGGGTAAACCACGTTAACCCCGCACCCCACCACCGCCACCGTGGTCCCACCTTCCTTTAAGGCGGCCCGGTGTGCCACACCGTCTATCCCCCGTGCCATCCCGCTGACCACGGCAAACCCACGGGCCACCAATTCCCTGGCCAGTTCCTCCGTAACCGAACTACCATATGGTGTCATAGCTCTTGTACCGACGATGGCTATCCCCTGTATGCTCAGTGCCTCCACATTCCCCAAAACGAACAGGAGGGGAGGGGGGTCTGGTATCTCCTTGAGCAACGGAGGGTACTCCGGGTCCCAGAGGGAGAGCACCTTCGCCCCGGTCCGCTCTACCGCCTTTAATTGAACGGCTACAGCCTCCCGGTCCCTATAGTCCTGTATGGCCTCCGCGGTGGGACGGTCCATACCGGGCACCTCGAGCAGGGCATCTAATGAAGCCTCCAAGACGGCCCGAGGGGAGCCGAACCGTTCCACCAACGCCCTATACCTCACCGGGCCAACCCCGGATACGAACAGAAGTTCAAGATAAGACCTTAGGTCTTCCATCTCGCCTGGGGTATATATTGACAGAACGCTCATTATGTGTTATCCTTAGATGTTGAAGATAATGCCTGTGCCCTGTAAAGTCAAGCGTGGATAGGAGGGCGTTATGGGACGACTTTCCGGGAAGAAGGTGGCTTTCATCGTGTCCCACGAGTTCGAGGATGTCGAGTTGCTCTACCCGGTGTTGCGTCTCAGCGAGGAGGGGGCGGGGGTGGTGATCGGTATCTGCACCGAACCACCCTTGAGCACTCGCCCTGCGGGGATTAGGGGTGTAGTGACAGGCCGTTTCGGGACCACTGTCCCCCTTTTGGTTATGGAGGAGGGCCGTCGCCACCGCACCTGCGATTATAAGGAACTGCGTGCCGAAGACTTCGACGCCCTCATCATCCCGGGAGGATTCTCGCCCGACTTCCTCCGCATCAACTCCCATGTGATAAACCTGGTGCGGGAGTTCCACAGACAGGGCAAGGTCCTGGCTGCCATCTGCCACGGTCCTCAGGTGCTCATTTCGGCGGGCCCCCTGCGGGGTAAGAGGGCCACCTGTTATGCGGCGGTGCGGGACGACCTGATCAACGCTGGGGCGGAATTCGTGGACGAGCCGGCCGTCCGGGACGGCAACATAGTCACCGCCCAGGTCCCGGACACCCTGCCCGAGTTTTGCCGGGCCATCGTAGAGGCCCTGACGGCTTGAACGAGTACCTTATGGCTCGCCTCAGCGGAGGGAGAGTGGACGGCCGAGATGGCGATACCGTTCCGCGGCCTGGAGCTCACCTTCGAGGTGGGTGGGACCTGGAGGGCAAACTTCGGCCAGGAGGAGTACCCCCACCGGGAGCTGAGCACTTGGGCACCTTGCAGGGAGTCCTTCCACGAACTGGAGAACTTCGGGGCCCTCTCAGAGCTGAAGCTGGACTTCGCCGGGCTGGCGAGGGAGACGCTATTTGGGGACGAGGAGGATGCTCGAAGGACCTCGAGAGGCCCTTGTCCCGGAAGGGGGTGGGGGTCCGGGAGGTATGCGCTGTGCCAGGAGAGCCCTATGGTCAAGGTGCGGCCTGACAGACCTTACCGGGGGGCTCCGACGGACACCCTGAGGTTGTACGCGGCCCGGAGGGAGTACGAGCCAGCCCAGGTAGTCGTCGCCGCCTTCGGGGATTCGTTGAAGGCCGTGCGTGCGGAAGTATCTGACCTCGTGGGCCCGGGCCGGATAGGGAGGGAGAACATAGATCTGCGCCTTGTGGAGTTCGTAAGGGTGCGGAAGCCCTCGGCCGGCTCGTACGAGGGACCCGGCCTTTACGTGCTTGAGGACGCCCCGGCCGGGGAGTACGGGGGACGGCTGGCAGTCCGGCCGGAGGGTTCCAAATAGGGGGTTGCCTCGGGGGGGCCTTCTTGAGCTTCGGGGTCCCCCGGATGGGGAGGTTCTCAGAGGTATATGGGACTGAAGGCTCGCTCTTCGTGGAGGCGGACTCCCCCCACACCCAGGGCTGGAGGATATGGGCCTGCGAGGAGGTCCCCCCTGCAGACCTGGACCGGGAGCTGGTTGAGCATTTCGAGAGGGTCCTGGAAGGCTCGGAGAAATCTCTTGCGCCCGGGGAGGTCGGATGGTACAATATGAAGGTGTTGGAAGCGGCGTACCGCTCGGCCCGGGAGGGGAAGGCGGTCCCGGGCCCATCACCTCAGACCGGGAGGTGCTTATGCCCAGGTTGATAGCTGTGTTCGCTTTGTCGGTCGCCCTCTACGGGTGTGTGAAGAAGGTAGAGCTCGGCGAAGCCCGGAAGCTCAACGCCCGTGGGGTAGAACTGCTCGAACGGGACAGAGCCCACGAGGCCGTCCGGGCTTTCAAGGGAGCGTTAGAGGCAGCCCCCCAATACCTTAAGGCCAAGGTGAACCTCGGCATCGCTCTGTACCGGGCTGGGCAGCTCAAGCGAGCCGAACGGGTGCTCCGGGAAGTGTTAGAGGGTGTCGAGGACCAGCGGAACGCCCTGTACGTCCTTGGCCTCGTGTACAAGGCTCAGGGGAAGTATCCAGGGGCGGTGGAAGTCTTCGAAAAGGTGATACAACTGGACCCCCAGGATCATTATTCCTACTACAACCTGGGAGTCCTTTACGACAAGATGGACCGCCCCGAGGAGGCCGTCCGGGCCTTTCGCAAGGTGGTGGACCTCAACCCCCAGAACACGGCCGCCCACTACAACCTGGGGCGGCTGCTTCTGCGGGTCGGGCGGGAGGAAGAGGGTCGGAGGGAGCTTGAGGTCTTCCGAGGGCTCCAGGAGGAGGTCGCAGATACCTCCACGGGTTATGCGTCCGGCTATGCCTCGGGCTATGCGGCCAGCTACTTAGAGCAGAGCCGATACGCCCGTCCCATCCCCGAGTAGAGATGGCAGATAAAAAGACCATACTGGAAGAGGCCCGCCGGGCCCGGAAGGTCGAGGAGGATCTTCCAGAGCGGAGCTACAAGGTCCTCACCTTCCAGCTCGGGAAGGGGCTTTTCGGGGTAGAAGTGCGATATGTGGAGCGGGTGGTGCGCATCAAGGAGCTCAAATTAGCCGAGGTACCCGGCGTGCCCGAATACATCGTAGGGGTGACCACCGTAGGAGGTGAGATAGTCCCAGTGGTGGACCTCGGGATGGTGCTGGGCCTTCGGGAGGAGGGATCAGAGGAGGGTCCCTGCCTCCTGATGGTTCGACACGGAGGCCAGGTCCTGGGCTTCCGGGTGGACAGCGTGGAGGAGATACTGGACCTACCCGAGCGTGCGGTGGACCCCCCTGCGGCCCTCTTAGGAAAGGTCCCGGAGGAGTTCTTGAAGGGAGAAGTGCAGGTAGGGGAGGGGTACCTCGCCCTGTTGGACATGGAAGGGTTGATGCGCTCGGAGGCCCTCCGGACCTCGGAGGGGTGATTATATAGCCCCAAAAAGTTCTTCGCTTCGCTCAGGTACTTTTTGGGGATCCCTTATTTTGGAGATATAGATGGAGG